>DAOUSV010000107.1 GCA_030627065.1 Piscirickettsiaceae bacterium
CAGTAAAGATTTAATCAGCATTATTGAAAAGTATATTGATAATAAAGAGGCCGCTGATGGCTATCTGACATTAAACTTTCGAGATCCCACCTACAGCGCTGAAGAAGGTGGCTATCATCCTGTAGAAATATCTATCAATGCAGCAGGAGAAATACAGTACATCACAGATTTTGCGTATGTGGGTCAGGGTGGCTATGCGGAGCTGGTTAAAGAAATTGATTTTGATTTTAGTCTTGGGCTGTTTCAGCATATGGGAAGGGACTATCCCTTAAAGCAAGGTGCTGAGCTGTTTCAAATGTTTCAGTCCAATTTTTGCAGTTATTATCACAGCGGTGTTTTTGAGGTGGTGGTGAGCTAAATGGGAAATCGAAAAGAATCATCTTTTTTGTTAGATGCCATGGAGATGATATGCCCCCTTATTTTCAAGGTAGTTTAGATAATTTCTGCGGAATTTACTCGATTGTTAATGCAATCAATCATCTGTGTGGGCCATTAAATAATTACCATGCCCGAACGCTCTTTCAGCGCATTCTTATTTGCATCAACAGCCGAGAGAATAATGTTTCTATCGGCCAAGGGTTAACGCTTAACGATGTTGCCAGGGTGATGAATGAAGTGGTTTGCTCAGAGTATTCAATAAGGCGGTATAAGCCGTTTCATGGGCAAGGCAAGGTTAGTTTTAATGACTATTGGAGTACATTACAAGCAGAACTGGCTCTCCCTAACACCATCGCTTTTATTGGTATCAGCGGTCTTTTCACTCACTGGACAATTGTTAAAAAAGTGACTGAGCATAATTTAATATTGAATGACTCAATCGGTATCCGATATCTCAATCGTAATCATTGCATTATGGCAAGTCATCGAGCGAGAAGGCGCAAGCAGTATTGGCTGTATCCGCACAAGACCTTTATTCTTAAAGCAAGATAGGAGAACACAATGAACAATAAAACTGGATTTATCGCCAGTGACCAAACAGGCGAATACCTCACCACACGCCCCGTTAATGCTGAAGATATTTTGTCGATGGCAAAAAAACTCATACAGCGAAAGTATCAACGAGGACGCGTTATAACCAGCCCGGGAGCGGCGGCAGAGTTTCTGCCGATTAAGTTGGCCGAGCAAGAACACGAGAGCTTCTGGGTGATGTTTTTAAGTAACCAGCACCGAATTTTAGCCTTTGAGGAGATGTTTCGCGGCACGGTTGATCAGTCAGCTGTTTACCCACGGGAAGTGCTCAAGCGAGCATTACAACTGAATGCAGTCGCCTTAATCTTTGCGCATAATCACCCCTCAGGATGTACAGAGCCGAGCCAGGCTGATATCAGCATGACAGATAAGTTGAAACAAGCATTACAGCTAGTGGATATTACAGTGCTAGATCACTTCATCGTGGCAGGGGAGGTAACGGTATCGATGTCAGAGCAAGGCTTGTGCTAGCTATTTTCCACTCAGAATAAATTCTAAAGCAACACGAAAGAGCAACATCTATCACACCTGAGCAGTCAGATACACGCGAACTATTCACTTAAATAAAAGAACTATAAATAGCTAACTTTTTATAACACTTCTTATCACAAGTTGAGGATTTCGCGTGTCTGGCGTTCAGGAAATCATGAAATACAGTAACAATTAATCAACAAAAATAATCACTCAAAAAGGGAAAACCCATGACTGCAAAACATAATCTAAATCACAAGCAGTGGAAAAAACTCAGTGCAGATGAAAGCCATTGGTGCTCAGATAAACAAGAACTAACAATCGACTTAAGTCACCTTCTAGGAAAGCCGGCTAGCTTAATCTTAACCAGTTGGAAGCACGGCATTGTCTGGAGGCACGTCATCGATGGTGACATTGAACAACATAAAAACCCCTTTGAAGATTCGTTATTTCCCATCAGCTTTATTATTAATAATGATGTATTAATACCTTGGCGAGAGACGATACCAGAAGCAATCATCAAACGACTAACGATCTATAAAGGCAATGCATTAGGCATGCTTAATATGTGTAGCTGTTATCAATGCTGCGATGAACTGTTTGCCAATAACCCCCTACTGTTTTGGTTGCTCTTCAGCGATGCCCAGAAAAATAACTGGCATGAGTTTGAGTTTGTGAAGATCTGCCGACTCAAGCAAACCGACATATTAAAAGCCATAAACCTACCCGCAACAAAATCAACCTTGAAACTGTTACACAAAATCAAAGCAAGGCAGTTTGCACAACAGGAGTATGAGTTAATCAGAGAGCTACTGACCATAGATGTTCAAGGCCTCAACCACAGAAAAACGGTGTCACTACCCCTCATAAAATTAATCATTCACTTTCCTTTGCTACTCAATAGCAAACTGCTTAATCATTGGAACGGCAAGGGTATAAAACGGTTAGGTGAACTCGTGCAAGACATAGAGCATATGGCTCATCGTATAGGTCAAGATAGAGATGTTATCAACCAGCAACTATTTTCATGCCGAGGAATAGAGTGTGTGCAAAGAATACATGACAAACTGGTAGTGCAGCTTAACAACAAAATGATGGCACTCACGACCCGTAACCATGAGCACCACAGTCCCTCGCCATTCCAAGCTTTCCCCCTACCGCCTTTACTGGGTAATAAACACATCATTCCCATTACCAACACAAATAGGCTATTTGAAGAATCTAAGCGACAACATCACTGTGTTGCTGCTTATGATGAAGAGATTATCCGCGGTGAGTATTATGTCTATCAAATATTAGCACCTGAACGAGCCACATTAGGTATCAAGATCAAACGGAGACTGCTGCTTCAACAGAACGACCAACAACCAAGTCTCAAAATTGACCAGCTAAAAGGGTATCGAAACAAAGCCGTTAGCAAAGAAACCAAAGAAGCCGTAATGCTTTGGTTCAGCGACAAAAATAATATCAATCAGAAAATACCACTTTCATTGAGACAAAACGCTATTTCAACAATAGCTGAACAGCAATATGTATAGGACGCAGGGAGTAAATAGACTATGACTGAAGAGCAGCTTCAACAAAAAATGACGTATTATTATCACACCCTCAAAACCCAACAAACAGATCCCGTCACCCTCTACCTGCAAGGCCTAGTGCCATCAGGTAGGAAATCAATCAGAAGCCAACTGAAAATAGCGTCAGCGATATTACACTTTGAAGGCGAACTCGAACAGATGCCTTGGAACATGATTGAATACCAGCATCTATCGACAATCAGAAATACACTGCAAGAACAAGGTAAAGCCGCGAACACCATTAATCTCAATCTATCAGCGATTAAAGGTGTGATGAAAGCCTGCTTCAATCTAGGGCTCATCAGTGCAGACCAATTGATGCGGCTGAATGATATCAAACGCGTTAGAGGTAAACGCTTACCCAGCGGACGAAGTTTATCAGCGCAAGAGATTAAAAAACTCTATCGAGTCTGTACGCAAGATAACAGCCCGGCTGGAAAGCGAGACCATGCCATTATTGCGGTTATGTTGGCAACAGGCATCAGACGCTCTGAAGTGATTGCGATTGATGTCGATGATTACAATACCCGCACAGGCTTACTCAATATTCAGAGTGGTAAAGGCAATAAACAGCGTACTGCTTACTTGAATGTTGACACGAGAAAAGTAGTGAAGCAATGGCTGAATAGCAAAGATGCTGGTACACAAGAGGGCAAAGGCGTTTTGTTCAATCCCATCACCAAGTCAGGCAGTATTCAGAGTAGAGCGATGTCCAGTCATGCTATCTATGAAATCATCCGACATCGCGCAGAGCAAGCAAAAATAGACGCCTGTAGACCGCATGATCTTAGGCGAACATTTGTCACCCAGTTACTCGAAGCAGGGATTGATATCAACACCACACGACAGCTAGCCGGGCATACTGATATTCAGACAACAGCCCGCTATGACTTACGTGATGATAAATCTCAGAAAAAAGCGCTGCAACGATTGAACAGATAAGAGTGATTAAATTCAGTCTTTTGTCATCACATGATAAAAAACAAAATTAATGGAGCCCCCACATGCTAGACCCAAAAAAAGATACTGACCTCACGATAAATTTTCAAGCCCTTTTTGACTACCCGAGTTATCTTAAAATAAGCCACTGGAAAGAAGGCGTTGATTGGGCCCTATTTGTTGAAAAAGAACCGCCACAGCCCCGTGAATACTTAAAGGAAGCCGCACTTCCTCTTGCATATATTGCCACCCTCCCAGGCTGTCAGAAGTGGTATCAATCGATACCCGAAGACGTGCGCGAGCAGTTGAAACGCTACCCCGATATGGAGTTTACCCTGCTTTATCATGTCAGCCACTATCAAACGGCTTACGAATTGTTTTTAAGTAGCCCCACTTTACTAGGACTACTGCTAAGCTATGCGAAAGCAGTCAATTGGACAGAAGATTACGTCGTTCAGTTACTCAAGGGTAAGCGTACTGACATACTCGCAGCGTGTGAACTACCGGGTACAAAGTCCGCAGTAAAAATGCTCGGTAATCTTGATTTCGAGAAATACTGCATTGAACAGTTTTGCAAAATACAAGAAGGGCTGGGCTTGCCTGAGTATGCAAAATTGAATCACCATAAATTTGTAGGCTTTGATTTATTTTCTGAGCTTATTCGATTTCCCTATCTAATCGGTACCCCGTTGATGCTTGATTTTTGTCGGTTTAGTTGGATAGGTAGCTATGAAATGGAATTGCGTGATATTCAATTAGTTGCGATGCGTTTAGATCAAGAAGCGAGTGTCAAAGCGCGTATCAAAAAGTGTAATAACAGGCAGGAGGTAAAGAATTTACATGACCGCTTAGTTGAGGCTCTTAATAAAAAAGAAATTAAGGGCCTACCGAATAACAACTTTCTTGCTCCACCGCTTGAAGGGACTGAAACGATTATTCCGATTACAGGATCACAGGACTTAGCAAGAGAAGGGCAAGAACAGCACCATTGCGTTAGGGGATATGAAGGTATGATTAAAGACGGAAACTACTACGTCTATAAAATACTTATGCCTGAACGCGCAACATTAGGTCTACGATTACATAAAAACGGCCCCCCTACCATTGATCAATTATTACTGAGCTGTAATGAGAATGTGTCAAGAAAAACGCGCAAGCAGGTTAAGAAGTGGTTGCGTGAGGCTATTGCATTACGGGGTAAGTCTGCATGAGGTAGGGAGTAAGTAAGGAAAGGGCATACAGCGGTTGAATCGGTCGTCGGTTGTGGTAGTCAGTAGCTGTCAGGTGCAAGGTGGTGAAACTATACAATTAGCCGTACGTGACTTTACGTGTGTTGCATTTGTACATACATAATTGTATAGTAATCAAACATACATGACTGAAAGGAACCCACGATGCATTCCCCAACAAAATCTGCTATTTCAATAAATATTCGAGCAAAAGTAAAACAACGCGACCTCATTGATCAAGCCGCAACACGCCTAGGAAGAAGTCGATCTGAATTTATGTTAGAAGTCGCCTGTCGAGAAGCGGAACAAGTCTTACTCGATCAAGCTTTTTTCTCTGTTGATGCTGACACCTTTACCCAATTTCAAAAGTTATTAGACCAGCCCTTACCTCCCACTGATAAGTTACGTCGATTACTTAAAACTCAAGCACCTTGGGACAAATGAACCGACTTAATCTTAAAGCTCCCTCACCAATTACAACCGAGCATGCCCTCAGTCACTTTGACAGTGGTGAACCCTCCTTAGATCATTGGTTAAAAAAGCGGGCGTTAAAAAATCATATCAAAGG
>DAOUSV010000064.1 GCA_030627065.1 Piscirickettsiaceae bacterium
GTGATTTGTTTGGTAGTGATTAGTAGAGAGATATTATCCTTGGGTCATTTTCTGTGTGTTTTTAGTTGGAGTCTAAGGCTGGTGACTATTTTTATGGCCCCCTAGATTCCCGCTTTCACGGGAATGACGGATGTTTGTAACGGGAGTGACGAGATTTTTTAAGAGAATGACGGATATTTGTAACGGGAGTTTATGTGCAATAAAGCAATACTGTGAGACCAAAAGGTACGATATTCAACGTTTGATAATATATCAGCTAGCTGAATATGAGTTAAACTATTTAAAATTTTATAGTCTAGACCAGTTTCCATAAGGGATGACGAAACAGAAAATCCTGTGACTTAAGTGGTGGCGGGTATATAAGGAATTATTGTGAAAATTGCCTATTTAGCACCTGAAATACCGGCTTTATCAGCGACCTTTGTGTATAACGAGATTTTAACGTTAGAAGCAATGGGAACTGAGGTGGTTCCCTTTTCTGTGCATAAACCTTCTGGCGATATCAATGAGCCTGCGGTTCAAAAATTACAACAAAAAGTACATTGTTTATATCAGCAGCCTTTATTGTCGGTGCTTAAGGATGTTGTGCTTTTATTTTTAACTCATCCTCAAAATTCATTTAAGGCGTTAATGTTGCTGTTTTCTGATATGTGGACGTTGGGTTTGCTTTCACGAACTTCTTGGGGATTGGGTTATCGCTTTTTATATTCAGCAAATTTAGCTCGCCGTATAATCAAAAATGAGTGTTCACATATTCATGTTCATTTTGCTCATGTGCCGACGGATATTGCGATGTATGCCGCGGTGTTTTCTAATATTAGTTTTAGTGTGACGGCGCATGCGAATGACCTTTTTGAACGAGGCTGGTTATTGTCTGAAAAAGTGTCTCGTTCAGCTTTTTTTGCTACGATTTCGGAGTTTAATCAACGATTCTTAGTTGGACTGGGTGTTGATAAAGAGAAAGTAAAGATCATTCGTTGTGGGGTTGATGCTGATAAATTTTCTATGCGATTAGGTTTTGTACGGAATACAAGGGTTAAGCTAGGTCTTGTCGGTCGATTGGTGGAGAAGAAGGGAGTCGATACGCTTATTAATGCGGTATCATTATTAAAACAACAAGGCATCTTGTTTGAGCTATATATTGCAGGCTCTGGCCCGTTAGAGGATGAGTTGAAACTGCATGTTCAGCAGCTAGGTTTAGACAGTGATGAGGTTGTATTTCTTGGTGTTATTGCACATAAAGATGTGGCGGAATTTATAACATCATTAGATGCTTTTGTGTTGCCATGTAAGCAAGATAGACAGGGTGACATGGATGGAGTACCTGTTGTTTTGATGGAGGCGATGTTATCCGGTGTGCCTGTAATTTCTACCGAGTTGTCTGGGATCCCTGAGTTGGTGATTAATAAAGAAACAGGTTTGTTGGTGAAACCAAATGATGAACGGGGATTGGCGGATGCAATTATAGCCATTATTAATCAGGATGAATTAAGAGTGAATATGATTAATAATGCTATTTCAAAAGTAAGCAGTGAGTTTTCGCTGGTGGGTAATGTGAAAAAATTATATGAATTACTGAAAGGTGTGAAAATGTAGGTTGGAATTTATTCCAACTTCCGGCTTTTGCTCAACTGCCCATGTCGGGTTGAAACCCGACCTACAGTGTGGATATAGAAGATTGGTTGCAATCCAACTATGTTTAAATTGACTATAAAAGACGATAAACATAGTATTTGGCTGTGAATTTATTGTTATGAGAGATATACCGTGCCAGAAAAAGATTTGCAACGTTGTGTTTGGAATATTCTAGGGCTACCTTTTGATGGCGTTACGTTGTCTGAGGCTGTCGTTCAGGTTGCTGGTGGTGTTGGCGCTTCTGCACGGTTGTTTTTAACAACCCCAAATCTTAATTTTGTGATTGCAACGCAATCTGATGATGCCTTTTTTCATTCTGTTGTAGATAGTGATTTAAGTATAGCTGATGGTATGCCGCTTATTTGGGTGGCTAAGTTGTTGGGTATTCCTATTACGGAACGTGTTGCTGGTTCTACATTGTTTGATGAGTTATCACAACAAAAGCATCAAGCCGAAAAGATAAAGGTTTTTTTCTTTGGAGGGCAGGACGGTGTGGCTGAACTAGCACATTTGAGGTTAAATGAAACAAGCCTTGGAATGGTCAGTTGTGGATTTTATGATCCTGGTTTTGTTTCTATTGATGCGATGAGTTCGGAGGCTATTATCAATACAATTAATGCGGCTAAGGCTGATTTTATTGTTGTGGCATTGGGCGCGAAGAAAGGGCAGGATTGGATTCAGAAAAATAGAGAACAATTAACGGCCCCTGTTATTAGTCATTTGGGAGCGGTTATTAACTTTGTGGCAGGTAATGTGGTGCGAGCTCCGCTTGTTTGGCAACGCTTTGGCTTCGAGTGGCTGTGGCGTATTCGGCAGGAACCTACTTTGTGGAAACGTTATTTATTTGATGGTTTCGCTTTTGTTAAGTTGATGATGTTTAATGTTATGCCATTGGCAATTTATGATCGCGTATTGAAACGTTCATCTTGTTTTACCGTGCCTTGTGAAATAGAGGTGTTTGCCCCCCTCAAAAGGGTGATACACCTTTCTGGTAGTTTCCCTCATAATATGATGTTTGGTGTGAAATCTTGTTTTTCTTCTATTGTTGATGAGGAGCAGGGTGATGTAATGATTGATTGTTCAAAGCTTGAATATATTGATGGGGCATTTATTGCGACGTTGTTATTATTTCAGCGTTATTTGAATAAGCAACAGCGTTTATTAGTTTTGAAATCAGTCTCTCTGCGAATTGTACGGGTCTTAAGGTTTAATGCTGTGTTGCAGCGGTTTGATATTGCTTAAATTCAGATAGCTGTGGTCCATGAAGTTGTAGGGCTTTTAATGAAGCCTGTCATCCCCATGAAAACGGGGGGGAATGACGGTTGGAGCGGGAATGACAGAAATAAGAAGGAATCAGCATGAGATGTATGGAGTGAAAACCTATATCTTGAATGATGATCATAATAAATAGGAGTTTAATTTGTTAAGTTTGAAACAAACAGGATTATTGGTTCTTGCACTTACATTAGCAGTATTCGCCTATTGGGATGGCTTGGTTGATGCTGTTTTTCGCTGGTCTAATCAAGAAGAATATAGCCATGGGTTTCTGATTCCACTTGTTACGCTATATATTTTGTGGGAGAAGAAGGCTCTCATTCAATCAGCGATAGGGCCGCCGATGTGGTCAGGATTTGTTGTTGTATTAATTGCCATTGGTGTTTTTATTGTCGGTGAAATTAGTGCGCTTTATTTATTAATCCACTATTCATTTGTGTTGTTGTTGATTGGTTTGTCTTTAGTGACGATTGGTCGAGCAACGAAGTACACATACGTTCCTCTATTATTATTGTTATTTGCAATTCCATTACCTTATGTTCTTGAGGTGGTGTTAACCGCGAAACTGCAATTGATCTCGTCCAGTATCGGTGTGGATTTTATTCGCATGTTCCAAATTCCTGTGTATTTGGAAGGAAATGTTATTGATCTGGGTGTTTATCAATTACAAGTGGTTGAGGCTTGCAGTGGTTTGCGTTATTTATTCCCATTAATGAGCCTTGGTTTTATTGCGGCTTATTTTTATCAAGCTGCATTTTGGAAGCGTTCGATTGTCTTTTTAGCCACCATTCCAATTACTATTTTGATGAATAGCTTCCGTATCGGTGCCATTGGTGTGATGGTCGATAATTGGGGAATTTCAATGGCTGAAGGGTTTCTACATGACTTTGAAGGCTGGATCATCTTCATGGCTTGCTCAGTTATTCTGTTTATCATTGTTTGGTTACTTGAAAAACTGACTAATAAAGGCGGCACATTGGCAAGTGTTTTTGGCGTTGTGGAAGTCACGTTACCTGATCCTGAAAAACGATATGTAGGACAGTCCTTCTCTAAACCATTGCTAGTCACTATTATTATGCTGTTAATGGCAATAGTGCTTACGCAGTTTTTAGATAAGCGGGTTGAGAATACGCCTGGGCATGTTTCCTTTGTTAATTTCCCTATGAAGTTGGATGCTTGGCAAGGTAAACATGACAAGTTAGAACAGCGAGTGATTGATAAGTTGGGAATGACTGATTATTTATTGGCAAACTACAGGAATGATAGTCAGCAGCTGGTGAACTTTTATGTTGCCTATTATCAATCACAACGTAAAGGTGTTTCGCCACATTCGCCTCGGGTTTGCATTCCCGGCGGTGGTTGGGAAATTTCTGACTTACAACGGATAACGGCTGGTAACCATCCAATTAATCGTGTGATTATTAAAAAAGGTAATCAGAGACAATTAGTATATTATTGGTTCCAAGGTCATGGTCGCATTGTGGCAAATGAATACATTAATAAATGGTATTTATTGCAAGATGCGGTATTTAAGAATAGAACAGATGGTGCTTTAGTTAGAGTGGTTACTTCTGTTGGGCCCAATGAAAACATTAAAGCTGCTGATCAACGTTTATTAGATTTTATGGCTCAAGCAGAGCCTGAATTAGCAGACTATATTTTAGATTAAGGATAGATGAAATGAAATTATTTAAACATACGATAATGGCGGCCCTGTTACTTGGTGCATTAAGTGGCTGTGGCTCTGCTGAAGACAGCGCAGGCAGTTTCATTGAAAATGGTAAGTCATTATTAGCAGAAGGTAAGTTTAAAAAAGCACGCCTTGAGTTTAAAAATGCAATTCAAATCGATCCTCGTATGGCTGAACCCTTTTATCAATTAGCACTTATTGATGAGAACAATCAGAAGTGGAAGGGGATGTTCGCTAATCTAACAACGGCAGAACAGCTTGATCCAACACATTATGATGCCATTGTTAAATTGGGCCAAATTCATCTATTAGCAGGCAATTTTGATATTGCAATGGAAAAAGCAGATGGCGTTATTGATGCGGATAAAACAAATGTTTTAGCCTGGGTATTGCGTGCCTCCGTTAATATGAAGCAAAGCAATTTCACGGCGGCAATGAATGATGTTGAACAAGGATTACTGATTGACTCTAGCAATATTGAAGTACTTTCAGTTAAAACCTTAGTGTTGCATAAACAAGGTAATACGAAGCAAGCCTTATTGATTTTGGACGATACAATCAAAGCCAACCCTGACGAATTGCCACTGTATATGATCAAGGTTACTATCTTAGAAGAACAGAAAGACTATGTAGCTATTGAGCAGGTTTATAAAATCTTACAAACAAAGCAACCTGATGCAATGTGGGTGCCTGTTTCTATGGCTAAACTATTTAATATGCAAAATCGTTATGATGATGCCAAGCAGGTTTTGCAGCAGTTCATTGAGTCTCATCCAGATGAAGAGAAAGCAAAGTTGTTATTGGTATCTCTGGTTAAAAGCAAAGAGCCGAAGCAGGCAATTGTTTTATTAGACCAATATATTGAGCAAGATAATAATAATTTTGATTTACGTTTTGCTAAGGTGCAGTTGCAGTTAACAGCGGGTGAGCTTGATGCGGGGCTAAAAGAATTGCAACAGATTTCAGACTTAGATCCTGAAGGTAATAGTGGTCGAAAAGCACAAATCATGTTGGCGGGGCATGAGTTGCAACAGGGCAATAAAGAGCTTGCTGAAACACAGTTAAAACAAGTGCTTGAAGTGGCACCTGAAGATGAAGCTGCATTGCTGTTAAATGCTCGAATTCAACTGATTAATAATGATGTTGATGCGGCAGTTACTAGTTTACGTCTTGTTTTACGTAATAATCCAGAATCAGATCAAGCGATGGTGTTATTAGCTCAAGCTTATATGAATAGTGGTTCTACAGAGTTGGCCGATGATAACTTTCGCCAAGCTTTAGTCGTTAATCCTGGCAATACGATTGCTGCTCTTTCCGTCGCTAGGGGGCTATTGAAAGATAAGGAGCTAAATAGGACTGAAGAAGTATTATTGAAAGCATTAGAAAAGACTCCTAAAAAAGAAACGTTATTACAGGTATTGGCTCAAGTTAAACTATTGATGAAAGATTGGGACGGTACACAAGATATTATTAATACCTTACGTGCTGATTATAAAGGAACGGCTGTTGTTCACTATCTTTCAGCCCGTACATCACAAGGGCAGGAACAGTTTTCCGATGCGGTGAAAGAGTATAAGGCTGCATTAGCGATTAGCCCTAAAATGACGCGAGCACTGCAAGGTTTAGTATTTAGCTCGTTTAAATTAGGTAAGAATAAAGAGTTAGTTACCTATTTGTATCAATTTATAGAGACTAACCCAGGTCAGTTTGCTGCTTATGCTGTGATATCTGATATATATGCCGGTGATAAATCTTGGGATAAAGCGATTGCTATTATAGAGAAAGGACTTGAAGCTGACGTCAAGTGGCCAAGTGCTTATAGTCGTTTAGCCTCTATTTATCTGGCACAACAAGATATGGACTTAGCGATAAGTTCATATCAACGTGGTTTGAAGGCTAACCCTGAAAATAATGCGCTATCTTTACAACTGGCCTCTGCATTTGAGCAAAAAGGTGATTTTGAACAAGCGAAAATATTATATGAAGCTGTTTTATCAAGAAATGACAGCATTGATGCCGCGGCAAATAATCTAGCTAGTTTGTTGACGGATCAATTTCGTTCACCAGAGAACTTGAAAAAAGCGGCGGCCTTAGCTGAAAATCTTAAAACAGCAACAGAACCCTATTTTCTTGATACCTATGCTTGGGTGAATATTCAATTAGGTCATATTGATAAAGTGGCTGGTATTTTAGAGAACGTGGTAAAACGGTCGCCGGATGTGGCCGTTTTTAATTACCATTTAGCGGTTTGGTATTTAAAACAAGGCAATAACGATGAGGCTGAAAAATATCTTAAACGTGCTCAAACATTGGCAGAGAAACAAGGTGATACGGCAACTGGTAACAGTGTAGAGGCTTTACTCTCTGAAATATAGATCTGTTTCTATGAAAGAAAATGTGCTTTTTAAACAGTCTGTTTTATGGGTGCCGCGATGGTGGCTTGTTTTATTGCTAGTTATAGTCAGTATTGTTATTGGTATCTTGGTGGTTAAAAATATTGCTCACTATTTGGCGGTAACCGAACCAAAACAAGGTGATTACCTGATTGTTGAAGGTTGGCAATCAGAGTCCAGTTTGCAACAAGCCTTGGCGGTGTTTAATAGTGATGAAAATAATTATCACTATTTAATAACTACCGGTGGGCCTAATACAAATCAGATTAAACCGCAGTATAAAAATTATGCTGAACAATCAGCGGCATTTCTTCTATCGCAAGGTTTAGATTTAAAGAAATTGATAGTGATTGCAACACCTGCTTCTGCGCAAGATAGAACATTCCTTAGTGCTGTGATGGTGAGAGAGTGGTTTCAGCAACAAAACAGTACACCACAATCATTTGATGTTTTTAGCCAAGGCGTTCATGCGAGAAGAACTCAGACTTTATATAAAAAGGCATTTCAACAGATTCAGGAGATAGGTATCTATGCTTCTAAACCTGCTGATTATGTTCTTTCGTCATGGTGGACAACGAGTGTAGGTGCAAAGTCAGTTATTACAGAATCAATTGGCTTAGCTTGGGTAGCGTGTTGTTTTAATCCAGGATCGTATGGTTCACAGCAAGAAAAATGGGGAGTTAAGCTTTAGGATCATTAATCATTGCCCACCCCCCCTTTATGTGGGGTAGTACTGCTTATTTATGCCTTTTATAATGTAATTTAAATAGCAGTTCAAGAATTTGTGAATTAGTACTAAAGTACGATAGACATGCTTCTTCCTAACATGGGATAATGAGACATGATTCACAGTTTTAGTTTTTTTGTAACTGTGAATTAAAAATGGAAATTAACCCTTGGAGAGGAAAAAAACAATGAATAAACAAATAAAAACAATTTTAACGGCCGTGCTGAGTTTTGGCTTGTTAGTGGGAGCTTCGACTGGGTTTGCTGGAACTTTGCCAGATGGTTGGTCAGAACTTGGTACTGCTTATGTATCAGAAGGATTAGACGGCAGTGGTGCTGATGCA
>DAOUSV010000129.1 GCA_030627065.1 Piscirickettsiaceae bacterium
TACTCAATCTTCTCTGGTGTACAAGATGCCATGATTCAATGGTGGTGGGGACATAATGCGGTAGGTTTCTTCCTAACTGCTGGTTTCTTAGGCATTATGTATTACTTTGTTCCTAAGCAAGCTAATCGTCCTGTTTACTCTTACCGTTTATCAGTCATTCACTTCTGGGCTTTAACTTTTGGTTATGTATGGTTAGGTGCTCATCATCTTCAATACACTGCATTACCAGATTGGACGGGTTCTTTGGGTGCCGCTATCTCATTAGCAATGATTATTCCATCTTGGGGTGGTGCGATTAACGGTATGTTCACATTAAGTGGTGCATGGGATAAATTACGTACAGATTACATTTTACGCTTCCTTATCGTTTCATTAGCATTCTATGCAATGTCAACGTTTGAAGGCCCTGTAATGGCGGCTAAAACAGTTAATGCTTTATCACATTACACTGACTGGACTATCGGTCATGTACATGCGGGTGCATTAGGTTGGGTTGCAATGGTTTCTATCGGTGCTATTTACCATATGGTTGAACGCTTATGGGGTACAACAATCTGGTCGGTTAAGTTAGTGAACTTACATTTCTGGATGGCGACAATTGGTACAGCTGTTTATATTACCGCAATGTGGGTATCAGGAATTATGCAAGGTCTAATGTGGCGTGCATATGATGATTACGGTAACTTGGCATATACATTTGTTGAGTCAGTTGCTCAAATGCATCCGTACTACGCAATGCGTGCGGCGGGTGGGTTGATCTTCTTCCTAGGTGCTTGTGTAATGTTATTTAATATTACTGTCACTATCCGTAAAGCTATTGCTAATCCTTCTGCTAAATCAGCAGCATTAGCTAACGCTCAAATTTAAGGAGACTGGAATGTCTGAAAAGAACTCAAATAAACCAGTAAGCCTTCAGGAAAAGCTGGAAAAAAACGTATGGGCATTTGTATTAGCAACAGCTATGGTTGTGTCTGTCGGTGGTATCGTTGAAATCGTACCATTATTTTATTTAAAAACAACAATGGAAGATATTAATCATCCAGAATTTGAAGAGCTAAAAGGCGTACGCCCATATACAGCTCTAGAATTAGCAGGTCGTGACATTTATCAACGTGAAGGTTGTTACTTATGCCATTCACAAATGATTCGCCCTTTCCGTGATGAAAAAGATCGCTATGGTCATTATTCTTTAGCTGTTGAGTCTAAATATGATCACCCATTCCAATGGGGTTCTAAACGAACAGGTCCAGATATCGCTCGTTTAGGTGGTAAATACTCTGATGATTGGCATATTCAACATTTACGTGCTCCACGTAGCGTAGTGCCAGAATCAGTAATGCCTAACTACCCGTGGTTGGATGATTCAACTATTGATGGTGTTGGTATTGAGAAGCGTGTGAAAGCGATGAGAGTATTAGGTGTTCCATACACAGATGAAGATATTAAAGGTGCCGCTGAGTCAGTTGAAGGTAAAACTGAAATGGAAGCATTAGTAGCTTATCTTCAAGTGTTAGGTACTATGATTAAGTTTGAACCAGGTAGAGATTATCGTGACTAAACTGCAAGAGTACTTTCATACAGATTGGAGTGCGATGACCGGACCAGACTGGGTCGGACTTGTGTTGACGGTTGTGATATTTATATTAATGGTTGTTGTTTATGTTTGGGTGCTTAATCCAAAAAATAAGGAAAGCCTAGAATCACACCGCAATATGCTTTTAGACGAAGACGAGAAAAAATCGGAGAATTAAGATGGCAGAGAATAAAAAAAATCCTAATGAGGTAACAGATACTGGCCATGTTTGGGATGGTATCAAGGAGCTAAACAATCCTCCTCCTCGTTGGTGGCTGAATTCATTATGGATAAGTGGTCTTATCGTTATTGGTTACTTTGTTTTGTATCCGTCGTTACCATTAATTAATGGTAGTACTGAAGGCTTATTAGGCTGGACTCAGATCAAAGAGTTTAAGGAAGAGCTTGCTAAAGTAGAAGCTAAACGAGCGCCGTTTGAAAATAAGCTAGCAGCAATGACTGTTGAAGAAATTCTAGCTGATCAAGAAATGTTGAACTATGCCATTGGTTCGAGCAAAGTACTATATGGTGATAACTGTGCGGCATGTCATGGTACGGGAGGATCACCTGCTCAAGGAGCTGGCTACCCCAACCTAACTGATGATGATTGGTTGTACGGTGGTACGGTTAATGATATTCAAATGAGTATTGCTCAAGGCCGTGCGGGCATGATGATGGCTCATGGCAAAACACTTAATACAGATGAAGTTGATCAATTAGTGAGCTTTGTTAAGAACAGTTCAAATGGTGAAGCAACTGAAGCAGAAAAAGCATTGTTTACTGCGAAAGGATGTTTTGCTTGTCATGGCGCTGATGCGAAAGGCATCAAAGCGATGGGCTCTGCAAACTTAACTGATAAGGTATGGCGTTTTTCTGGCGATGAAGAGACTATTCGTCAAATAATTCTTCATGGTGTTAATGATGCGTCTGATAGTGAAACACGTATAGCAATGATGCCTCAGTGGAGTGAGAAATTAGCTGTGATGTTGCAAGTGAGAGCGGATGCTATTGCTGATGGCGAAGATCCTAATGCAATTGACTGGTCAGATGAGCTAGATGGTGATGAAGCTGAACGTTTAACAGAAACGGATATTAAGAAGTTAGCTGTTTATGTACACCAGTTTGGTGGTGGGCAATAATATAAATTTATAAGGTTTGGAGAAATATTATGAATGTTGATTGGGTTTCAGTTTCTGTTATCTTAAGTGTTATAGCGATGATTGTTGGATTTGGTTACTTTGTTGCTTATGCATTGAAGCATATGAATGAAGATAAATCTGAGGATTAAACAAGCTGTTTAATTTAAAGGAAAGCCGGTATTTATGCCGGCTTTTTTATTGTTAAAGAACGTTAAATTAGTAAATGCTTATATTCATAAGGGGTGATATACTCCTTTTATTATTGATAGTTAGGAAAGTCTTGTGAGCGAAGAGTTAGATAAAACAGTTCAAAATGTTGATGATCTTTATGAGGAGGTCGCAGAGTGGGAAGTCAACACGGGTGGTATTAAAGTTGTTGCAAAGCGTATTGCAGGCAAATTTCGTCGGCTGAAATGGCTTGGCATGTCGATTTGGATACCATTTTTCTTAGGTCCGTATCTACGTTGGGATGATAGACAGGCAATTTTATTTGATCTGCCAAATCGTCAGTTCAATATTTTTCATATCACTATCTATCCTCAAGATATTTGGATGCTATCTCTAACGTTGTTATTTTTTGCTATTCTATTAGCAACTGTGACTAGTATTGCTGGACGAGTATTTTGTGGATACTTTTGCTTTCAAACAGTATGGACTGATATTTATACTTTTATTGAAGGAAAGTTAGAAGGGAACACACCTCAAAAGGCGATGAAGTTTAATAAGGCTCCTTGGTCGTTTGATAAGCTTGCTAGAAAAGTTATCAAACATAGCTTATGGCTATCGATTGGCATACTAACGGGTATTGCCTTTGTGTCATGGTTTACTGATATTTACCAACTGTGGAGTGATTTGATTACTTTACAGGTATCGCTAACAGCATTAATTATTATTGCCACCTTCACTGGTGGAACCTATCTTTTTGCAGGCTTTATGCGAGAGCAAGTGTGCTTTTGGTTATGCCCTTATGCTCGCTTGCAATGTGTAATGTATGATCAAGATACATTATTACCCTCATATGATGCTGAACGCGGAGAGCCTCGTGGAAGAATAAAAAAAGGCCAAGATAATTCTGCTAAGGGAAGTTGTGTCGATTGTAATGTCTGTGTTGCTGTTTGTCCGACAGGTATTGATATACGTAAAGGTCAGCAAGAAGGTTGTATAACCTGTGGTATTTGCATTGATGCTTGTGACAGCATTATGGATAAAGTGAAGCAACCGCGAGGCTTGATTCGTTACGCGTCCTATAAAGAATTACATCATAACGCGCCATCAATACCTTTATATAAGCGTTTTCGTATTTATGTTTACGGTTTCATTTTGTTACTTTCTGTGGCGGCAATTATTAATGGATTTATGAGTTTATCGCCAACAGAGTTTAAAGTAGTGCATTCACGCCAGCCATTGTTTGTACAACTAAGTGACGGATCAATACAAAATAAATATACGATTAAACTATTAAACAAAACAAAAGAAACACTGACGCTTAAATTTAGTATAGAAGGTCTTGAGGGAGCTGTATTACATGGCTTGACAGAGATGACGGTTGATCCTGGAAAGGTAATTCCTGTTACTGCATTAGTAAGAGTGCCGGAAGAGTATGCTAAATCAGAGCCTACGCCAATTGTATTTATAGGTCAGGCCAAAAATTCTAATATAAACGTACATTACGAAAGTATGTTTATAGGTCCAAAGAAATAGGAAAATAATGAATATTTCACAAAGTAATAATGAAGCATTGAAAAACCCCTGGGTATTGGGAATTATATTATTTGTTATGACATTCATAACTGTAAATGGTATTTTTATTTATCAAGCCTTTAAAAACCCACCTAGTTTGGTTGTTCCTGATTTTTATGAACGTGGTAAGCGTTATGAGGATACACAAAAACGCATTGAACAAGAGAAAGCCTTGGGGTGGACTGGCGTGTTGATGGTACCAAGTGCTACGCGAGTTAACCAGAAACAAGCATATGACGTACTCATCCAAGGAAAAAACTCAGCCAATCTAGAATTAGATATTGTAACCCTTAATGCGTATCGACCTTCGGATGCGAATGCTGATTTTTCTGGAGAAATGATTAAGAAAGCGCCAGGATTATATAGTGCAGAGATGAGTTTTACCTTGCCGGGAATTTGGGATTTGATCGTGGTAGCTAAGCAGGGTGAGCAAGAGTTTTTAGTGACCAAACGTGTCACTATTGCGCCATAGAAATTGATAAACCACTTTAATATTTAAGGTGGTTTATAGTAATTATAAAGTCATGTCTATA
>DAOUSV010000069.1 GCA_030627065.1 Piscirickettsiaceae bacterium
AAGGTAAGAAAAATATTTTTAATGGTCGTGTATTAGAGATTGAAGGGCTACCAAATTTAAAAGTAGAGCAAGCCTTTGAACTCTCTGATTCGTCAGCTGAACGCTCGGCTAATGGTTGTACTGTTCATTTGAATAAAGAACCCATTATTGAATTCTTAAATTCAAATATTTCATTATTAGAATGGATGATTGCTGAAGGTTATGACGATGCACGGACATTGCAGCGACGTATTGACAGTATGAAAGCATGGTTAGCGGATCCTCAGTTATTAGAACGTGATGCTGATGCCGAATATGCCGAAATAATTGAAATAGATTTAAATGAAATCAAAGAACCATTATTAGCCTGCCCGAATGATCCTGATGATGTTAAAACATTATCCGAACTAGCCGGCATTGAGATTGATGAAGTGTTTATCGGCTCATGTATGACTAATATTGGTCATTATCGTGCTGCGGGTAAAGTGCTAGAAAATATGGGTAATTTACCGACTAAACTATGGATAGCACCGCCGACAAAAATGGATGCGCACCAATTACAAGAAGAAGGTATTTACAGCATCTTTGGTCGAGTAGGGGCGCGTACTGAAACGCCGGGCTGTTCATTGTGTATGGGTAATCAAGCGCGAGTTGCTGATAATGCTACGGTGGTTTCAACATCAACTCGTAACTTCCCTAATCGCTTAGGTAATGGTGCGGATGTTTACTTGTCTTCAGCTGAATTAGCGGCTGTTGTCGCCAGCATGGGTAAATTGCCAACAGTATCAGAGTATATGGAACGAGTGGCAGGTATTGAGCCCATGTCAGATGAGATTTATCGCTATTTGAACTTCAATGAAATGGCAGAGTATAAGTCTTCTTTATAATCTGAATAGATAAACCACAAAGTAGCTTTTAATAACTACTTTGTGGTTTTTTTAAATCTATTACTCGGATTCTGAGCCTAACGATAATGCTGATTTCTTAGGAAACTCACCCCGTTTAGCGCGGGTGGAAGAGGCTGTCGATAGCACAAATAAACCAAAGACGATGAACACTAATGGTATAGCTGCAAGCCAGCTAAATACGGCTAATAAAATATCGTTCATATTGGGGTCAGACTGCGATGATGCAATGAACCACCCTATCGATAAAACACCAGCAGATATCGCATAACCAATTAGCAAGAACTTACTGCGTTTCCATGCTTGTTGCCAGTGTGCTTTTATCAAGGAACTATCTTGTGAACTGTCACAGCATGTGATGCGGGCTTTTTTAACTATCCACAGCAAACTCAAGATAGAAGCGGCAAGCGATACTGCAAGAATGATATTCGTATAGTCGCTACTTAATGCGACAAATGGCATTAACAAATGAAAAACAGATAAATTTGTCATCAAAAACTCGTGGGGGTAAGCAGCGCATTTATATTCTGTTGCCATTGTCTTTTCCATGTTTAATATTGATTAAAACTAAGGTTAGTATCGATAGTATAATAGATCGCTTTATTGATTGTCGTCGACAATTATCTAATTTTAGAGAATGTTTAAATAATGGTAAGTACATTACTTTCGCTCGGCTTCGATATGTTTATAATTGGCCTATTTGTTAGTGTCTATTTCTTAGTATTGACAAAACAGGGTAAGGCTTATGTGTTTTTTAGAAAGCACTCGAGATTGCTCACACTGTTTCTCTTTACACTTCCTTTTGTGTTACTAAAATGTTCATTTTCAATAGTCTCGATTATTAAACCATTAATATCATGAATGAATCTATTCAAATTATTACCCCTTTAAATTTAGCGATAGCGTTTATTCCTGTTTTGATTGTATTGGTAATTTTATATCGTTGGTCACTAAATGTGGGAAATGCTGTTTATTCAGTTATTCGAATGTTAGTACAACTATTATTAGTGGGCTATGTGTTAACCACCATTTTTCAGGCGGATAGTGCGTGGTTGGTGGTACTGGTTATGTTAGTGATGGTGACCGCGGCAAGCTGGATCGCTTTAGGCACAATTAAAGCTAAGAGGATGGTGCTTTTTCGTCATGCTTTTTGGGCTATTACAGTTGGCGGCGGCTTCACCTTAGTGCTTGTTACTCAAGGTGTAATCACACTTGAACCATGGTTCGAACCCAAATATATGATTCCATTAGCAGGGATGATTTTCGCTAACTCGATGAATAGTGTCAGCTTGGCGGCTGAACGTTTGAATGCTGAAATGGAACGTGATGTGTCTTATGATAAGGCGAGAACTATTGCTTTTCAGGCGGCTTTTATTCCGGTTATTAACTCATTATTTGCCGTTGGCTTAGTCGCCTTGCCAGGCATGATGACAGGGCAGATATTGTCGGGTGTATCTCCAGTGACTGCGGCGCATTATCAAATTGTAGTGATGTGTATGATCTTTGGTTCAGCCGGTTTATCGACGGCGTATTTTCTCATCTTGTCTAAACCAATATTTTTAAAAGAGTAATAATAAACACGTTAATATTTAATAAAGACTCTTTTATTATTAAATGCTAATATATCAGCAGTATCTTTTAAATTAAGGTGATTTCATGAAAATAACTATCGCATTACTTTTTACAGCTGTCATAGCATTTAATACACCCGCTATGGCTCAAGAACAGGATGACACACGTCAGAATGTTGAAATGCCCGCAGAAATGAAACAAATGTTCTTGAAAAATATGCGGGGACATATGGAGGCATTAGATCTAATTATTGCTGCATTAGCGGAAAGTAACTTGTCTAATGCTGCTGATATTGCTGAATCTTCAATGGGTGTTGGCCATGGCAAGAAAAGACAATGTGATGATGGCGATCATAAAAAGAAATCACATCAGGCACAAGATAAAGGGAAGGGAAAACCATTTGGTCAATTTATGCCACCTGCGATGAAGGTGATGGGAATGGGTTTACATAATGCAGCGAATGAATTTGCTGATGTTGCTCGCCAAGGAAGTGTAAATGATGCGTATAAAGCGTTAAGGCTGGTTAGTGCATCTTGTGTAAGTTGTCATCAGTCATTTAAGGTGCAGTGATGTTTAGACTGTTTTAGATAAATAGCTAAAGGCTAGACTCGTATAGGCTGTTGCTAATTTGTAGTATTTTGTTAGATTGAAAAACAAACTGCCAACGACGACCGCCTTTTTGTCGCCATAAAATTGCAGCACGAATACCTGCTAGTAATAAGGCTCTAATTCGATTCACATTATCGGGTGCTTGCAAAAAACCAGGATCACCATGTACATGAATTCGAGGTGTTAGTTCACTAATTGTGCGGTGATAAATATCAGCAAGGCGAGCAATAACTTGTGGATTGTTAATGTCACCAAAGTAGTCGACTTGCTGAGGGGTTTGGTCAATTTCTCGGCTGATTAAATCAAACATAGTTGGGCATTTTGCCAATTTCTTTTCTAAATGTAATAGATTAACAGCATGACGTAATAATGCGACATCTTGCTTATCCTTACTTTTAGACAATAGGCGGTTTAATTGTTTAAAGCCTGTTTTTAATTGGCTTAAATCACCATAAATAGCCTCTGCTGTTGGTGCGTCGGTTGCAAGCAGACTATTTAATAAGGTTTCAAAGTCGGCTTGATCAAGCTGACCTGTTTCAGCAATTTGTTGGACTAAGGTAAGGCTTTGTAGCATAGCTGCCAAAGCAATAACGCGATCTTGTTGTTGATTGCTCATGGATGAATGCCCGGCGCATCGGTGCTAACAATAATACCGCCACCAAGGCAGTCATCACCAAGATAAAACACAACAGACTGTCCCGGCGTGACAGCGCGTTGTTGTTGCTCAAATTCAACATGAATCAGGCCATCAGGATCTTGTGTAATAACACAAGTTTGATCGGGTTGACGATAGCGTGTTTTTGCCATTGCTTTGCAGGGGAATGTCGGGGGGGGGCCTGCTACCCAAGACAGTTGTTCAGCCTTTAATGATTGGCTATGCAACCAAGGGTGATTGCCTTGTACGACATAGAGAATTTTCTTTTCCATATCTTTGCCGGCAACAAACCAAGGTTCGCCAGAGCTGTCTTTACGTCCACCAATACCTAGACCTTGTCGTTGACCTAATGTGTAATACATTAGGCCTGTATGTTTGCCAATTACTTCGCCTTCTGGTGTTTGCATTTCACCAGGTTGGGCTGGGATATAGCGGCCTAAAAACTCACGAAAACGACGTTCGCCGATAAAACAAATACCGGTGCTGTCTTTCTTGTCATGAGTAATAAAGCCTGCTTGCTCTGCGATACGTCGAACTTCTGGTTTAGGAAGCTCACCTAATGGAAACAGTGTGCGAGAAAGTTGTTCTTGGCCAAGTGTATATAAAAAGTAGCTTTGGTCTTTATTGTGATCCATGCCTTTTAATAAATGGAATGCACCGTTGCGTTCTTCAACTCGGGCATAGTGTCCAGTGGCGATCATATATCCACCTAGCTGTAAGGCGTGATCTAAAAAGGCTTTAAATTTAATTTCACGGTTACATAAAATATCAGGATTAGGCGTGCGACCAGCTTTGTATTCATCTAAAAAGTTTTTGAAGACATAATCCCAATACTCCATGGCAAAGTTAGCTTCATGAAAAGGAATATCAATTTTATCGGCCACTGAGTTTGCATCATCACGATCGTCGGCAATTGTGCATTCACTTTCTTCGGCAAAATCGACCCAGTTCTTCATGAACATGCCTTCAACATCAAAACCTTGCTGTTGTAATAATAATGCAGCAACAGAAGAATCGACACCGCCGGAAAGACCGACTACAACTTTGTTTTTATTTTGTTCTGACATGGTTTGATTTTCTTTGATTGATTTTACGACGATGAGTAGGGCGTTTTTTTGTGATTTTATCAGATGATTTTATCATGGACTGCATTGATTCGGGCACTGAAACTTGTTGCCATTGTCCAGAATCAAGTGAGTCTAAGTTTAAGTCACCAATAGCATAACGAATAAGGCGTAAGGTCGGGTGGCCGATAGCGGCTGTCATACGGCGAACTTGACGGTTTTTACCTTCAGTGATTGTTAATTCAATCCATTGCGTGGGAATGGATTGGCGTTCCCTTATTGGCGGATGGCGATCCCAAATAGAGGGCGTATCAATTAGTCTAGCTTTCGCTGGACGGGTTAGACCGTCTTTTAATTCAACACCTTGGCGCAACTGTTCTAGGGCTTGTTCGCTAGGACTATTTTCAACTTGCACCCAATAGGTTTTTTCCTGCTTATGTTTTGGGTCACTAATAATATGTTGTAAAGAGCCAGAGTCCGTGAGTAACACTAAACCTTCACTATCTCGATCTAAACGGCCAGCAGGGTAAACATTAGCAATGTCGATAAAGTCTTTTAATGTCTTACGACCAGATTCATCAGTGAATTGAGTGAGTACATCAAAGGGTTTGTTAAATAGTATTAGTTTTGTCATTTTATAATTGCTGGTTTGTATTTTAAATTAATATAGTAAACGATTTTAACGTTGAGAATAAATCATGTGGTAAAATGACGACATTAATTATAATTTATTTTCAATAAGGAAAAAAAATGAAAGTAGCAGAAAATGCCGTAGTAGTGATCGATTACACTTTAACTGATAACGAAGGCGAAGTGATTGATAGCTCTGAAGGCGCAGGTCCATTAGCGTATTTACAAGGTATGGGTAATATCATTCCTGGTTTAGAAGCTGCATTATTAGGCAAAGAAGCTGGCGATGAAGTTAAAGCAAGCATTGAACCTAAAGATGCCTATGGCGATCGTATTGAAGATATGAAACAGGAAGTGCCTAAAGAGTTATTTGGCGGCATTGATAACATCGAATTAGGTATGCAGTTTGAGTCTGAATCAGATGATGGCCCTGTTATGGTGACTGTTGTTGAATTAGGTGAAGAAATGATTACTGTTGATGGCAATCATCCTTTAGCAGGAATTCATTTAAACTTTGATGTGAAAATTCGCGAAGTACGTGAAGCATCAAAAGAAGAATTAGAACATGGTCATGTCCACGGTGAAGGTGGTCATCACCACTAAAAAAATGGTCTTTTTGCCCAATTACTACGTTGAATAAAATGATCTGCGATCCTCATGTATTGTTATACATTCCGGTTCTCGATATTTATTGACCTTAGTAGTTGAACAAAAATCCTCATTTTTCATCTTATGAATACGGGCTTTATGCCCGTATTTTTATTTGGTTTGCTGGAATAGATAATAAATGCTAAATATAGAAAATTTAAATAATGATTTTGCCATTACCGATAATATTCGTTTTGTCATCGGGGCGGGTGGTTTTGTGATGATTGAGGTGACTAATGATCATGCAACAGCATTAATTTCGACTTATTCTGGTCATGTCTTATCTTATCAACCTAATAACAGTGCCGAACCATTATTATTCGTTAGTGAACAGGCTAGTTATGAGCAAGGTAAAGCTATTCGTGGTGGCGTACCTGTTTGTTGGCCGTGGTTTTCTGATGATGGTGTTCCTGCTCATGGTTTTGTTCGTGATCAGCAGTGGAATGTTGCTGCAACTCAGCAGCAACTCGATGGCAGTACTAAGATTATCTTAAATATTGGTCATAATCAGCATAGCCAAGAAATGTGGCAGTATAAATTTAATTTACAGCTTGAAATTACGGTTGGTGAAACATTATCAATGGTATTAACAACCTCTAATTTAGATGAACAAGATTTTACTATTTCTCAAGCCCTGCATACATATCTAGCTGTCGGCGATGTTAATGAAATTGAAATTATAGGTCTGGATGGAACACATTACCTTGATAAAACAACAGGGTTTGGCAAAGGTCAGCAAAAAGGTGATATTTCTATTGACGGTGAGTTTGATCGTATCTATGGTTCGCTCCAACAGAATGTTTTATTAAGAGATCCTGTTTTTAACCGTCAAATACGAATCTGGTCACCAAAGTCGACAACAGCTGTTATTTGGAACCCAGGACAAGCTAAAACAGTAGAAATGACTGATTTAGCAAATAATGACTATAAGAAATTCATCTGTATTGAAGCCGCAAATACGGCATGTGACAAAGTCGTTGTGAAAGCGGGACTGTCACATTGTTTAACCGTGAATTATGCGATTGAAACCTTAGCTTAACCATTGTTGCCGTAAATTATCTCGATTAATATACAGCCATTGGATGGCAATGATTGGGATAGCAGATAAGATTTTCCCATCTAATAATAATTGGTAAGCATCATCAAATTTTAAGGTGGTGACCGAAATGTCTTCACCTTCATGATCTAAACCATGAATGCCGCCAACGTTCGAGGTATCAACTTTGCCACAGAATAACGATAATAATTCTGATGTGCCGCCTGGTGATGTGAAAAAGTCATTAATCTTGATAAGTTCCTGTATTTCACAACCAGCTTCTTCAGCTGATTCGCGATAAGCAACTTCTTCAGCGGTTTCACCGGGTTCAATGGCTCCAGCGACAATTTCTAACAACCAGGCTTGATCTGGCATTTGCATCGCACCGACACGGAATTGTTCGATAATCACCACTTCATCACGTTTAGGATCATAAAGGAGCACAGCAACGCAATCACCACGATGAAAGAGTTCACGGGTAATAGTATTACTCCATCCACCATTATATAAAGTATGTTTGAGTTCAAACTCCTTCATAGTGAAAAATCCGTTATGAACGTTTGTTTCTTTAATGATTTTGAATTCTTTTTTAGTACTCATAATTCTTTATTATTTGATGATGTAGTTCAGGTTATTCCAGTGTAAATGGGGAGCTAACTATAGTTATTACTAGACTCCCGCTAAAAG
>DAOUSV010000189.1 GCA_030627065.1 Piscirickettsiaceae bacterium
AAAGAGTTCATCGGCATCAAGTACAGACTGTTTAGAAAATTCACCTTGCTCGACACGAATACCTTGAGTCATTGCCGTTTGGATAATAAAGTTACGCATAATTCCAGCAACACCTGATTGATTTAAAGAGGGGGTATAAAGAGTCTTATTTTTGACAAAAAACACATTACTCATCGTGCCTTCAATGACATGATTATTTATGTCTAACATTAACCCTTCTTGAATATCAGGGCTATCCCATTCTGCGCGTGCTAAAACTTGCTCTAAACGATTGAGGTGTTTCATCCCTGCTAAACTAGGATTAAGCCCCAAGCGTTGCTGACAAAAACGCGCGTTAATGCCTTCGTTTTGAAAACTTTCAGGATAATCAGGGTAGGGATGCAGGGATAAAATTCGTGTGGGCTGGATGTTTTCAGGTTGTTTATAACCGCGTCCACCACTCCCTCGCGTAATGATGATTTTTAAAACACCGTGCTGACAGTCTCGACTGAGTTGTCGCGCTTCATTGCTGAGTAAGTGTAAGTCAGGCGGAGGTAAATGTAATTTTTTACAACTGGCATTTAAACGCTGGTAATGCTGTTCAAAAAACACACATTGCTCGTTTAAAACTTCAATGGTTTCAAATAAACCATCGCCGTATTGAAATCCACGATCTGAAACGGCTATTTGCGATTGCTGTTCACCGTTAATTAACATCATGCTGTGTTTAGCGTGGATTTATTTGGAGGGGACGTAGGTTTGATAAGCGTCAAGCCTACAGAATCAATTATTCGTAGCGTTTAAATACTAAAGAACCATTTGTACCACCGAAACCGAAAGAATTGGAAAGTGCAATTTCCATTTTCATGTCTCTAGCAGTATTTGCGACATAATCTAAATCACATTCAGGATCTTGGTTGTCTAAATTAATGGTAGGGGGTGCAATTTGATGTTTAAGACTTAATGCACTGAGTACAGCTTCAACACCACCTGCCGCGCCTAATAAATGCCCAAGCATAGATTTTGTTGAGCTAATAGCAACATGGTAAGCATGATCGCCTAAAGCCGCTTTCATGGCTTCGGTTTCGCCTAAATCACCCGCAGGCGTTGATGTGCCGTGAGCATTAATATAATCGACATCCTCAGCATTGATGCTTGCATCACGCATGGCATTTCGCATACAACGTGCCGCGCCTTCGCCGCCTTTTGAGGGCGTGGTCATGTGATAAGCATCACCGCTCATCCCGTAACCGATGACTTCGGCATAAATTTTTGCACCACGCGCTTTTGCATGTTCGAGTTCTTCTAAAACCACTACACCTGCGCCATCACTTAAAACAAAACCATCACGGTCTTTATCCCACGGACGACTAGCTGCTTGTGGATCATCATTACGACGTGATAAAGCTCTTGCAGAAGAAAATCCACCCATTGCTGTCGGTGAAGTCGTGCAGCGTTCTGCGCCGCCTGCAATCATAACATCTGCATCGCCATATTTAATGTGACGCATTGCCGAGCCAATATTATGTGTCCCTGTCGTACACGCAGTTACAATGGCGTAATTAGGTCCTTTCATCCCATATTTGATAGAAAGATTCCCTGAAATCATATTGATGATATTACCGGGTACAAAAAAGGGTGAAATTCGACGCGGGCCACTTTTTGCGTAAGTGGCATAACATTCTTCAATCCCTGTAATTCCACCGATACCTGCGCCGATGGCAATACCAATACGTTCAGCATTTTCTTCGGTGACTTCGATGCCCGAATCCTCAATCGCTTGACAGCCTGCGGCAATCCCATAATGGATAAAACCATCCATGCGTTTTGCATCTTTTGCAGGAATATAATCGCTAATATCAAAATTTCTGATGACACCACCAAAAGTGGTTGCGAAAGGGGAAATATCAAAAGAATCAATGGGGCTGATGCCACTTTTACCCTTAATAATGCCATCCCATGTTTCAGAAACAGTATTAGCTAAAGGTGTGACTGCACCTAATCCAGTGATAACGACGCGACGTGTACTCAAAATATCTACCTTAGAGAACAAGAGAGGAGGGGAGAGATAAACCAGTGGGTGTGAATCTACCCACCAGTTTTAAACGAGTGTTTAGCCTACGTTTTTAGAGACATAACTAATGGCAAGCTGAACAGTCGTGATTTTTTCAGCTTCTTCGTCTGGAATTTCTGTTTCAAACTCTTCTTCAAGAGCCATAACAAGTTCGACGGTATCTAAAGAATCTGCGCCAAGGTCATCAACAAAAGAAGCGTTTTTTGACACGTCTTCTTCTTTTACACCTAATTGTTCTGCAACAATTTTCTTTACACGCTCTTCGATATTACTCATATTATTTTTTCCTTAACTAATGTAAGTGACTAATCGGCTTACGGTAGTTTTATAGTTAATCTTAAGTTAGAAATTCCGCCACGGGCAATCCAGATGGCGGGGAAATTATACTTTATATTGCAACAAAGTCACAGTATTAAGCCATAAACATTCCACCGTTAACATGTAATGTTTCGCCTGTGATATAGGCGGCACCCTCAGAAGCTAAAAAAGAAACTGCATGGGCAATTTCATCCGCTTGACCTAAACGCGGTAAGGCGATTGCTTGTAATAAGGTTTGTTTATGTTCGTCAGATAATTCACGCGTCATATC
>DAOUSV010000172.1 GCA_030627065.1 Piscirickettsiaceae bacterium
GACATCAACATTTTTCAAGTTATGGGTACGCGCACCGCGAATACTTATGCTTTTCATCTGAATTCCGTAGTAAGATCCAACAGATAAATATACGCCAAAACCCTACTATGACGCAAAAACAAAGCTCGACTACTTCCTTAACATCATTAGAAAAGCGCAGTATCTCTGGCTTGTCGAGTATCTTTGCGCTCAGAATGCTGGGCTTATTTATGATTTTGCCGGTATTTTCACTGGCTGCACACCAATATGATGGCGCCACACCCATGTTAATCGGCCTTGCCATTGGCGCCTATGGATTAACCCAAGCCTTATTACAAATTCCCTTTGGCATGCTCTCAGATCGTATCGGACGTAAACGCGTTATTACGATCGGATTATTACTCTTTGCCGCAGGCAGTGTGGTTGCCGCACTCGCCGATTCAATCTATATGGTCATCGCCGGTCGTCTATTGCAAGGTAGTGGCGCAATTGCCGCCGCCATCATGGCATTAACTGCTGATTTAACACGTGATGAACACCGTACAAAAGCCATGGCAAGTATTGGGATCAGCATTGGTTTATCTTTCTCAATCGCGCTTGCCGCGG
The DNA here is from genome assembly GCA_030627065.1 of Piscirickettsiaceae bacterium. Taxonomy (GTDB): domain Bacteria; phylum Pseudomonadota; class Gammaproteobacteria; order Nitrosococcales; family Methylophagaceae. The sequence continues at coordinate 586 of DAOUSV010000172.1, forward strand.
GTGCGGCATTAGAAAGCTGGATTGGATTATCTGGCATATTCTGGTCAACCGCCTTACTGTCTTTAGTGGGCATTGCCGTTTTACATCTCTGGGTACCCACACCCACCCGCCTGATTAATCATCGCGATATCGAGCCATCAAGCCAGCAATTTATAACGGTATTTCGTAACCCCGACATTATGCGTATGGTCGGTAGCATTATGATTTTGCATTGCTTGTTAACCATTAGCTTTTTCGCATTACCTATCGCCTTATTAAATGAGGCTGGTTTAGCAATGGAACAACATGCTTTAGCTTATTTACCCGTGTTAATTCTCGCCTTTATCAGCATGGTGCCATTCATTATCATTGCTGAAAAACGACGCAAAATGAAGCCAATATTTATTGGTGCAATTATTACCTTAGCCATTGCACAGTTGGGTTGGAGCTTCTTAAGCAGTTCACTTACCGGCATGTTGTTTTGCTTATGGCTATTCTTTACTGCATTTAATATTTTAGAAGCTAGCTTGCCATCATTGATGTCAAAACTAAGTCCGCTTGCCAATAAAGGCACAGCAATGGGCATTTATTCCAGCGCCCAATTTATCGGTGCATTTATTGGTGGCATATCAGGTGGCATCATCTTCACTCAGTTCGGACTTTCTGGTGTATTTATCGCAGGCGCCTTATTAACCACTGTCTGGCTAATCTTTATTTTACCCATGCGAGCACCAAAACATTTATCAACACGCATACTTCATTTGAGTAATATTAATGCTGAAAATGTGCATCATATTGCGCAACAACTTAATGATATTGATGGCGTGGTCGAAACAATAATCGTGCTTGAAGAACACGTTGCCTATGTGAAGTTCGACCCCGATGAAATAGATGTTTCGGTCTTAGATGGATTTGTCGTAGAATAACGCCACGTTAAAAACAACTTCAGGAGCACAACACCATGTCAGTCAATAAAGTAATACTCGTAGGAAGACTCGGCGCAGAACCAGAAAGCCGTTCATTCCCTGATGGTGGCTCTATCTGCAACTTACGTTTAGCAACATCTGAAAGCTGGAAAGACAAGCAATCAGGCGAACGTAAAGAGCGCACAGAATGGCATCGAGTTGTACTGCGTAACCGTTTAGGTGAAATTGCACAACAATACCTACACAAAGGCTCTCAACTTTATATCGAAGGTCGCATCCAAACACGTAAATGGCAAGATCAAAACGGCCAAGATCGTTATTCAACTGAGATTGTTGCCAGTGAAATGACCATGCTAGATAGCAAAGGTGCTGGCGGCGGCGCTCCAGCAGGCGGTGGTTATCAGCAACCTACTCCACAACAACAAGCGGCACCTCAACCGGCATCACCACAAGCAGGACCGAACTATGGCTCTCCTCAAGGCGGCGCTGATTATTTGGATGATGACATTCCGTTCTAGAGGGTACTTGAGAGCACTATTGTAAAATATATCTGTGAGGCCCATTAAATATGGGCCTTTTTTATATTTAATGGGCAGATAGTATGAAAAACAATTTATTGCTTAGCTTGCTCGTTATAAGCATTAGTATATTGAATGGCTGTGCTGTCGTTAGCGCAGTAGATGCAACGGTATCAACTGCAATTGATGTTGCTGGATTGGGAGTTAAAGGTACTGTTGCAGTTGTTGGCGCGGTCATCCCTGATGGTGATGAAGACGAATAAACACCTTTTAGGGCTACCGTTACGTTTTAATAACGACCTTATTCAAGGTAAACTTCTTACCTGCTACAATAATTAATACCAGTACGGGCACACCCATTAATGCAGTTGTCAAAAAGAATTGCTGATAGCCTAGAGCATCTACCATCGTACCTGAATAGCCGCCCAATACTTTCGGCAATAATGTCATTAATGAGCTGAATAAGGCATATTGCACTGCGGTAAATGAAATATTCGTTAGGCTAGATAGGAAGGCGATAAAGGCGGCACTGGCTAGTCCGGCTGATAAATTATCTGCTGAAATGACGATATAAAGCATAGTCATATCGTGGCCCATTTGTGCCAATAGCATAAAGAGTAAGTTGGTGAGGGCTGACAATAATGCACCGACGAATAAAATGCGTAACACACCAAATCGCACAGCTAATAAGCCCCCCAAGAAGCCACCAGTAATAGTCATAGCTAAACCAAAGCTTTTCACCACCATGGCAATTTCAATTTTCGTAAAGCCTAAGTCTTGATAAAATACATTGGATATCACGCCCAATACAATATCTGAAATTCGATACAAGCCAATCAACGCCAGTAATAACCATGCTAATGACCATCCATATCTCTGGAAAAAATCACGCACAGGATCTACATAACTTTCGACTATTAATTCTTGTTTTACCAAAGCTGTAAAGCTGATTAACTTTGCCACAATACCAGCGACTGCGATAGCAACAAACAAACGAAGTATTTCTAAGATAAATCGACCCAGATGTGAATCTATCATCATTGCAAGCTCGGCCGGTAATGCATTTGCAGTAAAATAGAATCCGACAAACCAATAACTGACAATGAATGCAGCTACAGAGATAGTAAATACCAGAAATAAACTTATATATTCTCGGTAATTATGCGAAACCGGCTGAAACTGTTGCTGGGGCTCATCAACGATTAATGTTGTCATCACGCCGATCAGCATCAGACTTGCCATAATAAGATAGCTTATCTGCCAAGCTTCATAGCTATAACTCTCGGAGGTTGAGCCGAAATAGCTAGCTAAAAATAATGCACCCGCACCTGCCAGCAACATGCCAATTCGATAGCCGGCAATATAGGTTGATGACATTAATGCTTGTAAATTACTCTCTGCAGATTCAATTCGATAGGCATCAATCACAATATCTTGCGTTGCCGATGAAAAGCCGAGTAGCACTGCGGCAACCGCCATCATGGTTAATGTATTTGTTGCAGGATCAACCATTGCCATCATAATGATTGCCACTGCGATCATCACTTGCGACAACAGAAGCCACGCTCTACGAC
>DAOUSV010000158.1 GCA_030627065.1 Piscirickettsiaceae bacterium
ATGACCAGTACCGATATGGAGCTGGAAATGATTGCAACCTTACCGGTTGCTGTTGAGCAGGAAGGAAAAACTACCGTATCAGCACGTAAGTTTCTTGATATCTGTCGTGCATTCCCTAATGACGCGACTATCAGCTTTAAAGCTAAAGATAATAAAGCCGTTGTTCGAGCAGGAAAAAGTCGCTTTTCACTATCAACATTACCGAGCGAAGACTTCCCCGATAGCGAAGGCGCAAACTATATTGATGAGATCAGCTTACCTCAATCTGCATTAAAATCATTATTAGATGAAACTAGCTTTGCAATGGCAAGCCAAGATGTACGTTATTACCTCAACGGTTTATTGTTAGAGCGTGAAAATAATATTCTAAGAGCCGTAGCAACAGATGGCCATCGTTTAGCACTAGGTAGCCTAACAACAGAAAATACGGTTGCTGAAAAGAATAATATTATTGTGCCGCGTAAAGCGATTTTAGAACTCGGTCGTTTGCTTAATGATAGTGATGATAATGTGACTCTCGCATTTAGTAATCAACAAATTAAGGTCGAATTACCTGATTTACATTTCACATCCAAGTTAATCGATGGTCAATTCCCTAACTATGAGCGTGTATTACCTCTTGGTGGTGATAAAATCGTTATTGCTGAACGTGACTTATTGAAACAAGCGCTATCACGTGCCGCTATTTTATCGAGCGATAAACACCGCAGTGTTCGTATTAATCTTGAATCTGGCTTATTTAAAGCAACGGTTATCAACCAAGAACAAGAGTCTGCTGAAGAAGAAATTAGTGTTGAATATGATGGCCCATCATTAGAAATCGCATTCAATAATGCCTATTTATTAGATCTACTCAATGCCATTCCTGATGACAAAGTAAAAATGATCTTCAGTGATGATAATAGTAGCGTCTTAATTACACCGGCAAATGAGCAACTTCAACGTCAATACGTTGTTATGCCCATGCGCTTATAAGACAGCATAATAATGGCTGGCGGTTGGTCTAAAGATGGTGCTGTGCAAGAACAAATCGATGCCAGTGTCGATGATGCGATCAAACTTGCCCGAAGCCAGCTACCAACAGGTAAAGGTCTTGCTCAGTGTGAAGAATGTGATACCGACATCCCAGAAGCTAGACGTCAGGCAATAGCCGGTGTTCGTCTTTGTGTATCGTGCCAAAGCGAACTTGATACACAGCAAAAATCTCACTCTAACTTCAACCGCCGAGGCAGCAAAGGAAGTCAGTTAAGATAATTAATGCCTTAATTCACCCATAACCACTGATTTCTCAGTTACTTTTTTCACAACATCCAAGTAATAGTCATCACGGAACTCTTTAATAACCTGCTCCACACTATCTCTATCAACGCCACTTCCCAGCAATACTTCTTCTGTTAGTCGTAGACTTGTTTCTAAGGTTTCCGATACTGTTGTTGTTGCACCATGAATAATCAATCGCGCGCAATGCTGGCGATCTCGAGCCCGTGCATGTATAGGCATTTTGGCATAAGAATTACGAACTTGAGCCACTAAAACCTCCACCCTCTCTGGTTCTTCTAACGCAATAACAAGCATTTTGGCACGCCCAGCCCCCGCAGCTTGCAACACTTTAACCTTACTTGCATCACCAAAAAAAACAGGGAATCCTTGTGCTCTAGCTTTTTTCACCCGTTCTGGCTTTAAATCTAACGCAATATAAGGAACACCGGCAGAGCCTAGTAAAGCACCAATCCTTGCACCCACACGGCCAAAACCGGCCAAAATAACATGCCCTTCAGAATCATCAATAAATTCTGCATACTGATCTTCTACTGTTAATTCAGGCTTATAAAACCTCAATAACCACACATTAGCCAGCTTAACGACAAAAGGCGTAAAGACCATTGTTAGAGTAATAATCAGTATCATCATCTGGCCCAATGTTTCATCGATAACACCGGATAAAGCAGCAAAGCCTAACATAACAAAACCAAACTCACCGCTTTGTGATAACAAAACACCTGTTTGCAGAGCAACATCATGTCTGGCACCACTTATTCTCGTCAGTCCATAGACCACTCCGGCTTTAATAATCATCAATCCCATCGCTAATAGAACAATAAGACCTAACTGCTCCCATAACAGACCAAAATCTATTCCCATACCTACCGTCATAAAGAAGAGACCTAACAATATCCCCCTAAAAGGTAAAATATCGGCTTCAATTTGATGTCTGAAATGTGATTCCGCTAACATTGTTCCCGCAAGAAAGGCACCTAATGCCATTGATAGACCTACAGATTCCATGATCCAAGCGACACCTAATACCAGTAATAAGGCAACGGCGATAAAGACTTCTGGATCTTGACTAGCAACAATTCGACCTAATAATGGATTAAGTAAATACCGTCCCGCCAGCAATAAAGCAATAATAACGCTAAAGGCATATATATAGTTAAAGTCAGTAGTAGCGGCTCCGGCAGCTTCACTCCCTGCTAAAAAAGAAACTAAAGCCAATAAGGGAACAACTGCCAAGTCTTGTAATAATAAGATGGAAAAAGACATTCGCCCCATCACCGTAGAAATTCCACCGCGCTCTGCTAATAACTTCAAACAAAAAGCAGTCGATGATAATGTAAGTGCAAAACTCACAATAATTGCTTCACTTGATGAAAGCCCACACGCTATTGCAATAGCAAAAAGTATGGCAGAAGTGATTAATAGCTGACCCAAGCCTAGACCAATAACCATTTTCCACATTTGTAATAACTTTTCAGGCTTGAGTTCTATGCCCAAAACAAATAATAAGAAAATAACACCAAACTCAGCTAAATGACGAATTTCATCAAGCTCAGTAATAACGCCCAAGGCCCAAGGACCCAAAATCGCTCCAGCGGTTAAATAGCCTAAAATAGCGCCTAAACGAATGGCATGAAAAAATGGCACAATGATAACGGTGGCTAATAATAATGCCAATATATCAAAAAGATAGTTCGTTTCAGTTCCGCTCATATTGATTACTTTTTAATTACGTCGAACAATGATTTGTTCTTGTTGCACCATCACATCTAGGCCTTGCTTATAGATATCAGCAACTAACTCATGCCGACCATCAGCCTCTAATACATCAGCTAAGACTTGATAGGTTTCGCCCTGCGGCCCATTATCAAGGCTAGATCGTAAATATTCTTCAGATTTAGCCCATAGTTCATTAGCCAGAGCTAAGCGGCCTAATGTTAATAATAACCATGGATTATTTTCACGATTTTTCAACCACTTTTCGGCGATCACCAAAGGTTTAATCAGCTTATCACCCTCTAAAATAACACCATACTGATGTACTAAAGAATCACTCCACTGCTTCGCTAAAAAGCCCTCAATCAAGTGAGCCGCACGTTCTCGTTCACCCTGCTGAATTAAACCTGAAATATACGGATTAAGTAATGCTTCTGTTTGGCGTGATTTATTGGGTAGTTTCTGCCAAATAGACTCCATATCAACCCAGTTACGACGTTCTAATACCGACTGTAGCTGTCCCACAGTCGCATCTGTTGATAATGCCTTAACATCCGACGATGGCAATACATGACGCTTACGTAGATCAGGCAACACATCTTGCACAGCCTGCCATTGGTTCATGTCTGAATAAAGTTGCTGCAATAATTGTAAAACATAGGGATGTTTAGGCGATACTTCTCGTAGATGCTGTAATGTCGCCAATGCCTGCTCTTTTTGATTCGCAGCTAACTGTAATTCTGCTTGCACTACACCAACTGCAATATCAGCACCTACCGTAGTCTCATGTGCCAGCCGCAGGTAATTATCTCGACGCTCAGATGCACTTTGTTTTTGTGCTGCTCTCGCTGCCGCTAAATAATGCAATAACGGTGTTTCACTATTCGCAACATGGCGAATTAATAGCCGCTCAGCTTCTGCCCAACGCCCTTCTTCTAAGGTAATCAGGCCACGTGTTGAAGCCTCTCCTGCACGATGTTGTCGTCTTGCTAATTGCCAAACTGCTAATTTTTTCGGTGTTTGCTGAACAAA
>DAOUSV010000034.1 GCA_030627065.1 Piscirickettsiaceae bacterium
AGTGCAGATACAAATTGTTGTTTGGCTTGTTCAATGGTTAAATCACAGCCAAGGCTTTTTAAATCGACCATTTCCATACCTTGATAACCACAAGGATTAATATATGAAAAAGGCGTTAAGTCCATATCAATATTGACACTAATGCCGTGATAACAAGCACCTTGTTTAACTCTTAAACCTAGTGATGCGATTTTCTGTTCTCCGATATACACACCAGGTGCATCCGGTCGAGATTGAGCATCCAATCCAAGCTTTGCTAGCATATCAACTACACTTGCTTCTAAATTAGACACCATTTCACGCACACCAATATTTCGGCGTTTTAAATCGAATAAGGTGTAGGCGATTAACTGCCCTGGACCATGGTAAGTTACTTGCCCGCCTCGGTCTGTTTTAATAACAGGAATATCCCTGGTATCAAATATATGTTCCGGCTTGCCGTTTAAGCCTTGTGTAAATACGGGGTTATGTTCTAACAACCATAATTCATCTTCGGTATTTTCATCTCGCTGGGCAGTAAACGTTTGCATTGATTTACATGTTGGCTCAAAGTCCACCAGACCTAAGTCTTTAATCAACATTACAGGATATATTTTACCTGTTTATTATCCGTTAATTCTTGGTATATATCATCTAATTGCTGTTTGCTAGTTGCCTTGAAATCAACAGTGACTGATGTGAATTTGCCACTTGAACTTTGCTTAGATGTCACCGCACCTTCTTTTATATCACCAACAAATTGACGCACTATTCCCACGATAAGGGCATCAAAATCATCGGTATTTAATCCCATGGCTTTAATACCATAGTCACATGGGAATACCATTTTTACTTCTTTTTCTTGCTCACTCATGCTGCACCCTTTTGTTTATATTGCTGATAAAGTGCATCCATTTCCTTCCACACGCCACCCGGCTTTCCAGTACCTACAGCCTCATTATCTAAAGTAGTGATCGGAACAACTTCTTTGGTAGAACTGCTAATCCAAATCTCATCTGCTTGTTTTAATTGTTGTTCAGTCACTGCTTGCTCAAGTAATGGCATATTATTCTTCAGAGCAATTTCAATCACCACTTCACGGGTAATTCCGGGCAAAACTTTCTCATCTTTTGGAGCCGTGTAAATTGTACCGTCGAGCACAACATAGGCATTACTCGCTGCGCCTTCGGTCAAATAACCATCACGAATTAATAAGGCTTCTAAAGCTCCAGCTTCAAGTGCTTGTTGTTTCAATAAACTATTCGGCAATAAAGTTATCGCTTTAATATTACAGTTCTGCCAACGAATATCTTCAAGAATAATAGCCGCTGCACCTTGTATTTTATATTTTTCAGGTATAGGTGCTAACGGTGAACTCATTGCAAAGGCAGTAGGTTCTACATTTTGTGGAAACACATGATCTCGCGGAGCAACACCGCGTGTCACTTGTAGATAAACCGATTGGTCGCCACCACCACAACGTTCGACTAACTGCTCTATCAGTGCTGTCCATTCATTTTGTGTATGTGGGTTTTTCATACGCACACCATCAAGGCTGGCTTGCAATCGTATCAGGTGACCTGATAATTGAAAGCATTTATCCGCATAAACGGGGATAACTTCATACACTCCATCACCCAGCAAGAAACCACGATCAAAGACCGAGACTTTAGCTTGATCGGCGGCTAAAAATTCACCATTTAAGTAAACATCACTCACAAATCAGCCCCAAATCATCATCATAATAGTATCAATAAGACGGCTCCACCAGCTGCCCTCTTCTACCGTATGCAATACAATAAGTGGCTCTTTGGCAATAAGTTCATCGCCCAGACGAATTTCAACTTCACCTAATTGAGTACCCGCTATCATAGGAGCTATAACAGGTTGTGGAATGTTAGTTGTTGCCACCAGCTCTTTATAACGCCCTCTAGGCACGGTGACAGCTAATGCTTTTTCTAAACCTAGATTAACCAGCTTATCAGCACCTTTCCAAATTTTCACATCAGCAATTTTATCTTGAGCTTTATATAAGTCATGGCTTTCAAAGAACCGGAAACCATAGTTAAATAATTTCTGAGTTTCCTGTGCTCGGGCATTAACACTACGCGTACCTAAAACCACCGAAATCAAACGCATACCACTACGCTTTGCCGATGCTGCTAAACAATAACCAGCTTCTTCTGTATGGCCTGTTTTCAAACCATCCACTGTTGCATCACGCCATAACAACTTATTACGATTATGTTGAGTAATATTATTATAAGTAAATTGTTTCTCGGCATACCATTTATAGTGCTCTGGGAAATCACGAATAATCGCCGCTGATAAAATCGCAATGTCTTTTGCAGTTGTATAATGGTTAGGACTTGGTAAGCCTGTTGAATTTTGATAATTGGTATTAAACATACCTAGTTGTTGAGCATATTGATTCATCATTTGAGCGAAGGTTTCTTCACTGCCGGCAATATGTTCAGCCAAAGCCACCGCCGCATCATTGCCCGATTGAATAATCATGCCACGGAGTAGCACTTCAACAGGTACTTTGGTATTCACTTCAATAAAGCTACGAGACCCAACCATTCGCCATGCTTTTTCACTGATTAATACATCATCAGATAGTTGAATATTACCGGCTTGCAATTCATGAGAAACCACATAGGCTGTCATTAATTTAGTAATACTCGCTGGCGGAAGTCGTTGTTCAGAATTTAGCTCGGCTAAAATTCGGCCGCTAGCAAAGTCTTGCAATATATACGACTTTGCAGCAATTGTTGGCGCTGTTGGGTTCGGCGTTATTGCTGCTATTGCTAATGATGACGCCAGCATTACGCTCGACAAAAAAAGCACTTTTATTGTTTTAAACATGTATTACTCTCAAAATAAATTCATACAGAGACCGTCTCACGAGAAGTCTCTATTCAACTACTATATGGGTATTGCCGAAGCCTAAATCAAGCAAACGACTGGCTAATGAATCACCATATTCGACACTTGCTAATGGCCCTACTCGTACTCGATACAAATTACCGCTGGGTTTAGTCAGAGGTGAAATTAATATGGCATCACCAATTTGTTGCTGAAGTTTTAATTTTAACTGTTCTGCCGTGGCTAATGTACTAAAAGCACCGACCTGCAAATACATACCAACTGGACCGCTAGCAACATCTGGAACTTTCAGCTCTTCTACAATTTGGCTTGTTGATACTGAGCCAGCCGTAATAGCACGAATTTCAACCATGCCTGTACCTTTACCAATGACCCCTAATTTTGTTGCAGCACTATATGACAAGTCAATTAAACGATCACCATGAAAAGGACCTCGATCATTAACTTTAACAATCACTTTACGACCGTTTGAAAGGTTGATTACCTCAACATATGTCGGCAGAGGCAATGTTTTATGCGCCGCTGTCATGGCATACATATCATAGGTTTCACCGCTAGATGTACGTCTGCCATGGAATTTTTCACCATACCAAGAGGCTATGCCTTTTTCATGATAACCGCGGCTAGTATTCAAGGTGTAATAGCGTTTACCAAACACTTCATAGTGTGCTGGATTGCCATATTTACTACGAGGCTCATCACGCGGTATGGCATTCGGCACATCAGATACGTCAGGCGCATTTCTTGGCGCACTATCTTGTTTGGTGACAATACTGCCACAAGCAAGCAACGTTAAATAAACACATGCCAGACCAAATAATTTTAACGTCTTATTCTTCATCTGCGTGCTCATATCTTTCACGAATTTCTTCCGCTAATTGAGTCACAGCCATCGCATACATTCTGCTGTGATTATAACGAGTAATGCTGTAAAAGTTTTGTCGTACTAACCAGTAATCTTCACCTTGTTTTTGGGTTAAAGATATAAGGGCTATCGCATCATCACCATCGGGAAGTTCGGCAAGAGAAACACCCTTTGCTTGTAATTCTTCACGTGTAAGTGATGGTTTATAGCCTTTTTTAAGCATAGCCTTTGGTTCTAATGCTGCCAGTTTTGTTCGATGTGCAATACTTTCGCCCGCCAGCCAACCATGACGCTTTAAGTAGTTTGCAATACTACCAATGGCATCCGTAGGATTGGTCCAAATATCACGTTGTCCATCACCATCAAAATCAACCGCATATTCACGATAACTGCTCGGCATAAACTGCCCTAAACCCATCGCTCCGGCATACGATCCAACAGGATCTAAAATCGACATGTTTTCTTCACGAGTGAGTAATAAGAAATGCTTCAACTCACTACGGAAAAATGGGCTTCTAGGTGGGTAGCGAAATGCTAAGGTTGACAAGGCATCTACCACACGATAACCACCGACATTGCCACCATAACGTGTTTCAACTCCTAAAATAGCAAGGATAATATCTGCGGGCACACCGTATTCTTGTTCTGCTTTTTCTAAAGCTTCAGCATGTTTATGCCAATAATCAACACCACCATTAATACGTTTTTCTGTCAAAAATATATTGCGATACTTATGCCACGGAATACTTTTTTCTGCTGGGCGAGATATTGCTTTAATAATCGACTCTTTCACTTCTATATCAGCAAATAGTGTCGTCAGTTTCTCAGCATCAAAGTCGTGCTTTGTTTCCATCTCGGCAATAAAGCTATCTAATTCTGGCAAGTCTGGATTTGCCTGTACCTGCCAACTAGCAAGTAACAATAAAGCAGTTATTATTCCTAACGTGTTCATGGTGACATCATCCTTCTGTGCGTATGAATAGACATTAGGATACCGAAGCCAGCTAATAAGGTCACCATTGATGTTCCCCCATAACTCACTAATGGCAATGGCACACCTACGACAGGCAATAGTCCCGTCACCATCCCGACATTAACAAATACATAGACCAGGAAAGTAATGGAAATACTCCCAGCCAATAATCGCGCAAAACTTGTTTGAGCTTGGCTTGCGATTATAAGCCCCCGCCCAGCAATTAATAAATACGTTACTAATAATAAACCAACCCCCATCAAGCCAAACTCTTCGGCAATAACCGCAAAGATAAAGTCTGTTGATCGCTCAGGTAAAAACGCTAATTGAGATTGCGAACCTTCAAGCCAACCTCGACCATATAAACCACCGGATCCTATCGCTATTTTTGATTGAATAATGTGATAGCCCGATCCTAATGGATCTGATTCTGGATTTAAAAAGGTTAATACACGTTGTTTTTGATAATCATGCATCACATACCACAGCACAGGTAAAGCTGAAGCACATAAACCAATAAAGGTAATAATAATTCGCCACGATATACCTGATAAGAAAATTACAATTAGCCCTGAACTGGCAATAAGTAATGACGTACCTAAATCTGGTTGTTTGGCAATTAATAGTGACGGTACAATCACCATTATTAATGCCACAAATAACCTTGACATAGTTGGTGGTAAGGGCCGTTCCGCAAGGTATGTAGCCACCAGTAAAGGTACGGCCAACTTCATTAATTCTGATGGTTGAAAGCGCATAAACCCTAAATCAAGCCATCTCTGTGCGCCCTTTCCCTCATGGCCAAATGCTAGAACCGCTATTAATAATATTAAGCCAGCCCCATACACCCAATAAGCAGCATCACGCATTCTATCTGGATGAATTTGTGCCAAAATAAATAAGCCAACAAAAGCAGTTGCCATGCGTATTAATTGTCGGATAAGTAAATCTATATTTTGCCCTCCCGAGCTATATAAAATAATTAATCCTGCTAGTAGCAAGCTTAATAATCCTAATAATAATAATGCATCAATGTGAATCATTCTTAACGCAGAAGTCAAACTCCAACGTTGAGGACTCTGTCTATCGAGAAGAAAATCACTCATCATTCACACCAAAATATTGCTCAATCATTTTACGTGCTATCGGTGCTGCCGTTCGGCTACCACTGCCCCCATTTTCAACAACTATAGCCACTACAAACTCAGGATTATCTGCAGGTGCAAATGCAATAAATAAAGCATGATCATGTAGCTTCTTTGCTAATGTTTCAGCATCATACTTTTCATCTTGTTTAATGCCAAATACTTGTGCTGTTCCTGTTTTTCCTGCCACCTTAAATGATAATCCTTTACCTACATGACGTGCTGTGCCTCTTTTGCCATGAACTACTTCGACCATTGAATCAATAACTGCTTCCCAGTTTTTACTATCTATTATGGGTAATGCTTGAGATTTCATTGTTGTAATCAGCTCAAGTTCATTGTTAGCAGCCACCCGGCTAGCTCGTACAACTTGAGGATGGATATTAATTCCCCTCATTGCTAATGTTGCCGTTGCATGAGCAAGTTGAATTGGGGTTGTTTGATTAAAGCCTTGTCCAATACCCGAAATAAGTGTTTCCCCTGGATACCATACTTGATTACGGTTATTACGTTTCCACTCTCTAGATGGCGACAATCCTTTACTTTCACTTGGCATATCAATATTTGTTCGTCGACCAAAATCAAATAAATCTAAGAATCCATGCAAACGATCAATCCCCAATGCATTTGCTAAATCATAGAAATACACATCGCACGACTGTGCGATTGACTCCTTCATATCAACTTGTCCATGACCATGCGTTTTCCAACAACGATAACGGTGCTCCTTACCTTGCAAAGTAAACCAACCAGGACAAAAGCTTTTAGAAGACTTATTAACGATACCCAATTCCAAGCCAGCTAAAGCGACAAACGGTTTTAATGTAGAACCTGGTGGGTAATGTCCCCGTAAAGAGCGATCAAATAAAGGCCGGTCTATAGAATCTCGTAAAACAGCATATTTCTTACTGCTAATTCCCGTTACGAAATCATTTGGATCAAAGTCAGGCTTACTCACCAAGGCTAACACTCCTCCTGTTTTAGGATCTAAGGCCACTACTGCACCATTAAAATCCCCTAATGATTCAGCTGCAACGCGTTGCAAATTAATATCTAAATGTAGAAATAAATCATTGCCACCAATAGATGCAACACTTTTCAATTCTCGCACGACACGTCCACGCACATCGGTTTCTACTTGCTGATAACCCACTTTCCCATGTAATAAGTCTTCATATTCTTTTTCAATACCCGTCTTACCTATTTGCAATGTACCTTTATAATTTTTGGCATCAATACGCTTCTGATCTCGAACATTAATACGTCCGACATAGCCTACTGCATGGGAAAATAATGTACCTTGTGGATAATGGCGAATTAATCGACCAACAACATCAACACCGATAAAACGATGACGATTAACATAAAACTTAGCCACCTCCTCCTCACTTAATCGTTGTCGAAGTATTATTTCATGAAACCCACGCTGCTTTTTAATCGACTTTTTTATATCTAAAACATCATCTTCAGTCATATCAAACAAGGCTGATAATTCTATTAATGTTTGTTCAATATCAACAACTTTTTCAGGTATTAACTCCAGACTAAATGTTGGAACATTTTCGGCAAGAATGACACCGTTTCGGTCATATATTAAGCCTCGCTGTGGTGCTAGAGGTGCAATATCAACCCGATTCCTATCAGAAAGGAAATTAAAATGCTCATACTCAACGACTTGTAAAATAGCAAGACGTACCATAACAACAACAAATAGAATACCAATAAAAATAGCCGCAAATATCAACCGGTCATTGACTACGCGGCTTTCACGAAAATGGTCTTTTAGTGCAAATCGTGACATAAGTGTCGTTAATTCACGTGAAAAGTGCGTCTAAGTTTACGCAATACGGCAAATACAATAGGCCACATAATGGTACTTGTTACTGCAGGTAACCAGACATGCCAACCTGTGGTTCTCGGTGATAACAAAACATTCATAAGCTGAACAAGTAACACCAAAGACAAAATACTCAATGCTTGTTGCCACAAGGGATACTGACGTAACTGTAAATGAAAACGTAAAACCATATATATAACTAAGGCATAAGAAAAGGCAAACACGCCTAAAGCACCGCCCATAATAAGATCGATTGCTAAGCCCGTAAACCATGCTAAACCGACACCAACACGACGAGGAAGCGCCATTGCCCAATAAATTAAGACCATTACTACCCATTCAGGCCTAAAAAAACGTATTGATTCAGTGAAAGGAATTAGCATTAATATGATGGCAATGATAATGCTCAGGATAATAATACTGCTGCCACCATTTTGCGATTGATTGCTGACCATTACTCTCCCCCCTCTGCTAGAGGAGCAACCTCTATGTAAGTAGGAGGTAAGACCAATAATACTTCCCGACTTGTTTCTAATTGAGCTGCAGGTTTCACTTTAATATCTGCAAAGGCTTTGCCCTGTGGAAAATTAATAGACACCACAGTTCCTACAGGATAACCAACTGGAAACCGCCCACCTAGCCCAGAAGTTACTAATAAATCACCTTCTCGTATATCAGCATTATGAGGTAAATGTTCCAACTGTAAGTATTGACCAAGCCCACGACCGGTAACAACTGCTCGCAAACCATTTCTATTACTTTGCACAGGCACGCCATGACTAGGATCTGTAAGCAAAATAACACGACTAGATAATATATCCACTTGAGTGACCTGCCCCATTACTCCTGTTGCATCGAGTACAGGTTGACCAGAAAAAACACCATATCGTTGCCCTTTATTAATGATGACTTTCTGGGAAAACGGGTCAAGATCGATAGTTAATAATTCAGCAACGAGTACACGCTCATGCAAGCGAAATGAAGATCCTAGTAATTCTCTCAAACGTATATTTTCTTGCTCTAATGATTGTAATTTTTGTAAGCGAATATTATTTAATAAAATTTCAGCTTCTAGTGCCGTCTTTTTTTCTCTTAACTGTTCACGATCTTGAAAAAAGTCATTAGTCCAAGTGCTAACGTCACTAGGAAGTGAAGCTATAACTTGAATAGGGTAGACAATGGTCGATAAGACTGAACGAATAGAAGAAAAATAATTTAATCGCGAATCAAGAAAAAACAAAGCTAATGATGCTAAAAGAGCTAATAGCAATCGAGTATTTAATGAAGGATCATGAGCAAATAAAGGTTTGATAATTCGATACCTAAAAACTAAAAAAACCTTTGCAGAGGCGGCTCTCTACAAAGGCTAGTAAGAATACATATTAAAACTACTTATTCAAAGGTGAAAATATCCATTCCTTGTTCATCGATCATTTCCAATGCACGACCACCACCACGAGCCACACAGGTTAGTGGGTCTTCTGCAACCAGTGCTGGCAATCCAGTTTCTTCAATTAACAAACGATCAAGATCACGTAATAAAGCGCCTCCGCCTGTTAAAACGATTCCCTTTTCAGCGACATCGGCTCCTAATTCTGGTGGTGTTTGTTCTAATGCTGTTTTTACAGCAGCAACAATACCTGATAAAGGATCTTGTAATGCTTCAAGAATTTCATTGCTATTTAAGGTGAAACTACGAGGAATACCTTCGGCTAAATTACGTCCACGCACTTCCATTTCTTTAACTTCATTACCTGGGAAGGCTGAACCAATCTCTTTCTTAATTTTTTCTGCAGTAGCCTCACCAATCAATGTACCGTAATTACGACGTACATAATTGATAATAGCCTCATCAAATAAGTCACCGCCGATACGTACTGACGCTGAATACACAATACCGTTTAAGGAAATAACCGCGACTTCAGTTGTACCCCCACCGATATCTAACACCATAGAACCGCTCGCTTCTTCAACGGGCATTCCTGCACCAATTGCCGCCGCCATTGGCTCTTCAATCAAAAATACATCTCTCGCACCCGCACCTGCTGCTGATTCACGAATTGCTCGACGTTCAACTTGCGTCGATCCACAAGGTACACAGACTAAAACGCGCGGACTTGGCTTTAAAAAACGACCTTCATGTACTTTACGAATAAAATGTTGCAACATTTTTTCTGTCACCGTGAAGTCGGCAATAACACCATCTTTCAATGGTCTAATTGCAGTGATATTCCCTGGTGTTCGGCCTAACATTCGTTTTGCTTCCGTACCTACGGCCGCAATTGATCGTGGACCGCCAGGACCTTTCTCTTGGCGAATTGCGACAACTGAAGGCTCATCAAGAACGATGCCCTTGCCTCTTACATAAATCAATGTATTTGCTGTACCAAGATCGATCGAAAGATCGTTAGAAAATAAGCCGCGTAGACGTTCAAACATTAAGAGAAACCACAGTTTTGAATATAAAAACGATACTTTATCAATGCAATGGGCTGTTGAGCAAGCCGCGAATGATTTAAACTGCAGTCTTTATATTAAATTTCCCTCTGGAATAGGCATGAGTTTAGATAAATCCGATGTAGAAAAGATTGCACATTTAGCTCGATTGGCAATCGATGATAATGATATCCCTGATTATGCGCGGGATTTAAGCAATATTTTTGGTCTCGTAGAAGAGTTAGCAAATGCTGATACAACTGATATCAGTCCAATGGCTCACCCCTTCGATGCGCATCAAAGATTACGCAAAGACGTGGTATCTGAAACCAATCAGCGCGAATTATTTCAATCTATTGCGCCAAAAATAGATTCTGGCGTTTACCTCGTCCCTCAAGTTATCGAATAACAGGCCCACACATGCATAATAAATCTCTTTCTGAACTTTCAACATCGTTGCATAACGGTGAATTTACTAGTGTCGAATTAACACAACATTATCTTGACCGTATAAATGCTCACAATAGTGAACTTAATGCATTTATCACCGTAAGTGATGAACTTGCACTGCAACAAGCACACGCTGCCGATCTGCGTTTGCAACAAAAAACTGCGGGCAAATTAACCGGTATTCCGCTTGCTCATAAAGATATTTTTTGTACCCAAGGTATTCGTACCTCGTGTGGCTCGAAAATGTTGGATAACTTTATCTCACCTTATAACGCCACCGTGGTTGAAAAAATCAATGCAGCTGGCATGGTGACATTGGGTAAAACCAATATGGATGAATTTGCTATGGGTTCATCAAATGAAACCAGCTTTTACGGTGCCGTTAAAAATCCGTGGGATATTAACCGAGTTCCAGGCGGCTCTTCAGGTGGTTCTGCCGCAACAATGGCGGCAAGTTTAGCCCCTATTGCAACTGGTACAGATACTGGTGGTTCAATTCGCCAACCTGCATCATTATGTAATTTAACCGGTTTAAAACCTACTTATGGTCGCATTTCTCGCTATGGGATGATTGCCTTTGCCTCAAGCCTAGATCAAGCGGGTCCAATGGCCAAAAATGCTGAAGATGCTGCTTTATTATTAAATGAAATGGCTGGCTTTGATGAGCGTGACTCAACCAGTATTGAGCGTGATGTGCCTGACTATTCGGCCACACTAAATGACTCATTAGAAGGCTTACGTATTGGCTTGCCTAAAGAGTTCTTTAATGATGATTTAGATCCTAAAATTGCGGCATTAATTCAATCTGCCGTTAAAGAATATGAAGCATTAGGTGCAACAGTAAAAGAAATAACACTCCCAAATACAGCCTTATCGATACCGACATATTATGTGGTTGCTCCTGCTGAGTGTTCATCTAATTTATCGCGTATGGATGGCGTTCGTTTTGGTCATCGCTGTGATGAACCAAAAGATCTAGATGATCTATATCGTCGCTCTCGTGGTGAAGGTTTTGGTGAAGAAGTTAAACGCCGCATTATGATTGGTACTTATGCCCTATCTACTGGTTATTACGATGCCTATTATCTAAAAGCACAGCAATGTCGCCGTTTAATTAGTGATGATTTCAAACACGCATTTAATGACGTTGATGTTATTTTAGGTCCAACAGCACCAACAACCGCCTTTAAATTAGGCGATAAAACAGATGATCCTGTATCAATGTATTTAGCTGATATTTACACAATCAGCACTAACTTAGCAGGCTTACCAGGTATATCTATTCCTGCGGGCTTTATTGATGGCTTACCTGTTGGTTTGCAATTAATTGGTAATTACTTTGAAGAAGCGAAATTATTAAATGTTGCCCATCGTTACCAACGAGTAACAGATTGGCATACACAATCACCTGACAAGTTTCGTTAAACAATGAAAGCCTCTGAACTTTTTCTTCGTAGCCTTGAAAATGAAGGTGTGGAATATATTTTTGGTATTCCCGGTGAAGAAAACTTG
>DAOUSV010000067.1 GCA_030627065.1 Piscirickettsiaceae bacterium
AGATTAAATCAGCTCAATTTTTATTAACAGCCCTGATTTAATTTAATAGTGTTAGTCCTTGCCTCGAACGGTATCAAGCCATTCACTGTCAGTTGGTTCTTCGCCATGAGTAGCCAGTATTGAATCAATAGACTTCGCCCAATTTTTCCGTGGCTTATCAATCGATGACATAACAAGATCACAGCTAAGTTCTTTTTCTTTAAGATCAGCTTTTGCCACAGATAACGCTTGAATATTTTTGTTTTTCATTTTTCTGCCTTAACTTTATCCACACGCCGTAACAAAACATAAACCGCACCAGCACCACCATCTTTAATAGGTGTGGAACAAAAAGCTAAGACATTTTTTTCTTGTTGCAACCATGCATTAAGCTTGGTTTTTAGCACGGGTTGATTATCTTTTGAACCCCAGCCTTTGCCATGAATAATACGCACACAGCGTATACGTTCTTGGCGACAGGTATCAATAAATTCGACAAGTTGTTGATTAGCGACCGCAATGGTCATACCGTGCAGGTCAAGCTCGGCATCAAGTGTTAACTGTCCAGTCCTAAGCTGATTGAATAAACGATCTTGTACGCCGCTACGCTGAAAACTGAGAATTTCTTCATTACCGACTGTTTTGGGTTCAAACTCTTCGGAATAGAGTTTATCCATTGAAATCAGGTCTACCTTTTGCTTATGGTAAGCCGAAGGCTCTACTGACGATCTGGTGGGATGAATACGCTCTTGTTTTAAAGGTTTTACCTGCTCCATTTCTTTATGAAACAAAGCCTTGTCATCAATAACTTCAGTTTTTTTGACTAAGAGCGATGCTTTAAGTATTTGCTGTTTAGGAGGTAGTTTCATTGTTAGAGTTTGTGGTGATTATTAATGGCAACAGAATGCTATTATTCTAACATTAAGATGGTTTGTAATTGCTATTTCTGATATTTCAACTATACAAAATGATTCTTTTGATTTACTATCTCGTCCACTTGTCGGGGTGCCAGAAATGGCTGAGATGAAACCCGTTGAACCTGAAGAGACTAGAATCTCCGTAGGAAACAAGAGGATACATGGACGGCACATTCATAGTGCTGACATGAGTCCGGTTCTTGTCCGTTATTGTTAATAACGCAACACTTCTCTCGCTCCTCGATGTTATTAAACTTAGAGGTGTAGCGTGTCAGAGAAAAACAATAAAGTCATCAATATTGAAGGTCGTAGTGGCATTACTACTGAACCTATGCCTGGTTCTGAAAAGGCGTATGTCATTGGTAGTCGAGATGATATTCAAGTACCATTTCGTAAAATATATTTAACAGATACACCGAATAGAGATACCAGTTTACCCGGCACGCCTAACAGCCCTATTTTTATCTATGATACATCGGGTATTTATACTGATCCCAAAGCAACTATTGATCTTGAAAAAGGTTTACCTGCTATCCGCCAAGCGTGGATCGATGATCGTGCCGATACGGAAGCATTAACGGAGTACAGCTCTGAATACACCAAAGACCAAGCCGCTCAAGAGCTTGATATTCCTTTGTTTGCTGATAATCGACCACCACTTAAGGCTAAAGTGGACAAGAATGTCAGCCAAATGCATTATGCACGTCAAGGTATTATTACCCCTGAAATGGAATATGTAGCGATTCGTGAAAATATCGGTCGTGCAGAATTACAAGATGAAAATGCATTGCCGACTTGTATGGATAGCCATATTACCCCTGAGTTTGTTCGTAAAGAAGTGGCGGAAGGTCGAGCTATTATTCCTGCCAACATTAATCACCCTGAAGCAGAACCTATGGCGATTGGTCGTAACTTCTTAGTTAAAATCAATGCCAATATTGGTAACTCAGCAACCACATCGTCAATTGAAGAAGAAATTGAGAAGATGGTGTGGAGCATCCGTTGGGGTGGCGATACGGTGATGGATTTATCAACAGGTAAACATATTCACCAAACACGTGAGTGGATCATCCGTAACTCGCCAGTGCCAATTGGTACTGTGCCGTTATACCAAGCCTTAGAAAAGGTGAATGGTATTGCTGAAGATCTAACATGGGAAGTATTCCGTGACACCCTGATTGAGCAAGCGGAGCAGGGTGTGGATTATTTCACTATTCATGCCGGTGTCCGTTTAGCTCATATTCCACTGACGGTAAACCGCATGACAGGTATCGTTTCACGTGGAGGTTCAATCATGGCAGCATGGTGTTTAGCACATCATCAAGAAAGCTTCTTGTACACTCATTTTGAAGATATTTGTAAAATCATGAAAGCGTATGATATTTCATTTTCATTAGGTGATGGTTTACGTCCGGGTTCACAAGCTGATGCGAATGATGAGGCACAATTTGCCGAGCTTGTTACTTTAGGTGAATTGACTAAAATTGCTTGGGAACATGATGTACAAGTGATGATCGAAGGCCCTGGTCATGTCGGCATGCACAAAATTAAAGAAAATATGGATATGCAACTTAAGCATTGCCATGAAGCACCGTTCTACACATTAGGCCCATTGGTGACTGATATTGCACCGGGTTATGATCATATTACATCTGGTATTGGTGCGGCGATGATTGGGTGGTTTGGTACTGCGATGTTGTGTTATGTCACACCGAAAGAGCATTTAGGTCTACCGAATAAAGACGATGTTAAAGTCGGAATTATCACTTATAAATTAGCGGCCCACGCAGCTGATTTAGCGAAAGAACATCCAGGTGCTGATATTCGTGATAATGCAATTTCGAAAGCACGGTTCGAATTCCGTTGGGAAGATCAGTTTAACCTTGGTTTAGACCCTGATACTGCACGTAAATATCACGATGAAACATTACCAAAACCAAGTGCTAAAGTCGCTCATTTCTGTTCAATGTGTGGACCCAAGTTCTGTTCGATGAAAATTTCTCATGATGTGAAAGCTGCCTTTGCTGAAAAATCGGAAGAGTTTAAAGCCGGTGGCAGTAAGATCTATCATAAAGTTTAATCAGAAAAATGAAGCAAGATAGAAAACACTATCTGATTGTGGGAAGCGGCCTGATAGGTCGCTTACTCAGCTGGCGATTACTGCTTGCAGGTCATCGCGTTGATTTATTATCGCGTGATGATCTGCAAGGTAGTGATAGTGCTGGCTTTGTGGCTGCTGCAATGATTGCACCGGCAACAGAAGCGATTAGCACTGAGCCGATGGTGCAGAAAATAGGCATGACATCACAGGCCTTATGGCCACAATGGTTATCTGAATTACCTGAACCTGTTTTTTATCAAAATAATGGGACATTAGTGGTTGCTCATACCGGTGACCAGGCTGAAATGCAACGCTTTAAAAGGAGAGCCGAACATGCTTTGTCAGCTAGTGATTTTGAGTTATTAGATAAGGAACAACTTGTAGATAAAGAGCATCAGCTTGCTGACAACTTTGATCAATCTTTATTTTTTAAGGATGAAGCCTGTTTAGATAATCGGCATTTATATCGATTGTTAACAACATTGCTTAGTCAGCATGAGCAATGTCGATGGCAACAATGTGATGATATTGACCAGTTGACGGTGGAGACTATTGCGGTATTAACACTGCAATATTTCAATCAGATATCGGCAGATTATACAGCGGTGATTGATTGCCGCGGAAATGGTGCTAAGCAAGATTTAGCAGGTTTACGTAGTGTTCGTGGTGAAGTGATTAGGGTGAAAGCACCTGAGGTTAATTTCAAACATGCTGTTCGCCTTATTCATCCGAGATACCCATTTTATTTAGCCCCTAGGCCTAATAATGAATATGTTTTAGGGGCAACGGTGATCGAAAGTGATGATATGTCTCCCGTCAGTGTGCGCTCGGGCATGGAGTTGATGTCAGCACTTTATAGTGTTCACAAAGGCTTTGCCGAAGCCCGGGTTTTAGAAATGGCAGTGCATTGTCGACCTGCCATGGTTGATAATATGCCGACGATTAAACGGACAGAATGGGGCTTTCAGGTTAATGGATTTTACCGGCATGGTTTTTTGTTTGCACCTGCCATCATCAGCGATTTATTGATGATTTTAGAAGGGCAAGAGGAACAGCTTAATTTTAGGAAACTTTACAATGTCTGACATGATTAAAATTATAGTGAATGGCTCCGAAGTATTAGTGTTATTTGATACGTCCATTGAGAGAGTGTTGCAACAAGGTGAGATGGCTGTGGGCCGTTTTATTGTGGTGGTGAATGGCGGTGTTGTGCCAAAGTCACTTTATGAAAATACAACTCTAAACCAAGGCGATGTGCTTGATACGATTGCCGCGATTAGTGGAGGCTAAGATGCAAGCATCAAACTGGCAAGTTTATGGTACGGAATTAAGCAGTCGCTTATTTATAGGCACCGCCTTATATCCCTCACCACAAGTGATGCTTGATGCGATTAAAGCCTCGCAATCACAAGTGATTACCGTGTCCCTACGAAGACAGACACCGACCGATACAGAAAGTGGCAATCAGTTTTGGCAATTAATTCAACAATTGGGCAGTCACTTACTACCGAATACTGCTGGTTGTTATAGTGCGGAAGAGGCCATTAAAACAGCCCGCTTAGCACGTGAACTATTTGATACAAAGTGGATAAAGCTAGAAGTGTTGGGTGATAGTTACAATTTGCAACCCGATCCTTTTGCTTTATTAGACGCGACAAAGGTATTGATAGCGGAAGGGTTTCAAGTGTTTCCCTATTGCACTGATGATTTGGTGTTATGCCAAAAACTGGCAGACTTAGGCTGTGAAGTATTAATGCCTTGGGGAGCGCCAATTGGTACGGGACAAGGATTGATTAATCCCTATGCATTAGAAACATTGCGTAAGCGGTTACCTGACATGACCTTATTAGTGGATGCCGGAATTGGTAAGCCTTCTGATGCAGTGCAAGCAATGGAAATGGGCTATGACGGTATTTTATTGAATACTGCCGTTGCTGAGGCATTAGATCCCGCTAAAATGGCAAGTGCCTTTGCTCAATCGATTAATGCTGGCCGGTTAGCTTATGAGGCTGGAGTGATGCCAAAACGTGATAATGCTAAGCCTAGTACACCAACATTAGACCAACCTATTTGGCAGCAAATATGAGTAAACTAGTCGTATTATTAATTGGCGGATTAGATCCGCAAGGTTGTGCAGGCTTGTCGCTTGATATTCAAACCGTCCAACATCATGGCGCACATGCTATATCTTTAACAACGTGTTTAACTGAACAAACTAGCCAAGGTTTAACGGCATTAGGCAGTTTAGGTCCTGAACAGTTTATGGCGCAATACCAAAGTTGTATTGCTGATTTTGAAATCAGTGCTATTAAGATTGGTTTAATACCGAATATCGCCATTGCACGATGTATTAAAACTATTTTAGAACAACATGATGTGCCAGTAGTTTTAGATCCCGTTTTATCGGCAACATCAGGTGGCGTTCAGTTAGATCGTGAGCTTATCAAGTTTATTGGCAATGATTTGGTTCCTAAAATAGACCTAATGACCCCAAACCAAGGCGAATTAGCATTATTATCTGATGGTGAGTCAGATCATGTTGTAGCAAGTCAGCTTTTATTAAGTCGAGGTTTAAGGTCCTGTTTGGTGACGGGCGGAGATAGTGCTGATAAATGGGCAACAGATTATTTAATGAATGCTCAGTATCAATTTTATTGCTATCAAGATAAACAAGACAAACAAGTTCGCGGAACAGGTTGCTGTCTTGCCAGTAGTATTGCTAGTCAATTGGCTTTTCAGCAAGACCTTCGTGATGCCGTTGTGTTAGCCAAGGCCTATGTTGCAAGAGGCATAAGAACATCGGAGACCGTTGGACCCTATCAAGTATTGTCACATAGTCGCGAGGCGGTGCAATTACAAGATATGCCAAAGCTTTGTTATAGCCAAGAGTGGATCGGTAAAGAAGTGCAATTTCCATCGAGTCCTCAACAATTAGGTATTTACCCCGTTGTTGATGATCCTAACTGGGTGGATAAGTTATTAGATGAAGGTATTAAAACAATCCAATTACGATTGAAAGGTATTGAACAACAGATTCGGGTATCACAGATTAAGCAAGCGATAGCATCTAGTTCAAAGCATAATGATATAGCTCTATTTATTAATGATTATTGGCAAGATTCGATTGATGCCGGTGCTTATGGGGTTCATTTAGGGCAGGAAGATTTGCAGGATGCCAATGTGCTTGAAATTGCAAAATCGGGACTGCGTTTAGGCATTTCTACTCATTCCTATTGGGAGTTAGCCCGCGCTTTAGCGATCAACCCAAGTTATATTGCATTAGGGCCTATTTTTGAAACTAATAGCAAACAAATGCCATTTTCTCCACAAGGTATCGCACGATTAGAATTGTGGGTGAAAATGCTGGCAGGACATTATCCACTGGTGGCCATTGGCGGCATTAATTTAGAGCGTGCCAAACAGCTTAAACAAACCGGTGTCGGTTCGGTAGCCATGATTTCAGCGATTACTCAGGCTGATGATTATAAGCAAGCCACAAAAGATCTACTCGCTTGTTGGCTGTAATTCTTGCTCTTCTTGAACTAAAGCAATCAGCATCCAATCTTGTTCGGGTTTTAAGTCTTTATTGGCAGTAAAGAAATGTAACTTTTGTTTATTATCAATGGCGAATAATAGCGTTGCACGATTGCCATACTGCTGTTGATAATCTTCAAAGGTAAAGCTATCACTGAGTCTTGTTTGTTTGATTTTAGCTTCTTGAGCCACCAAGCTGGCGAGTTTAGAAAATGTCACTTCACTACCAAATAGAATATGTGAATTATGGTGGACGGTTGTTCGGGATATTTTTTCGCCATTAGAGTCATCTTTTTCAGATAAGATGGAATAGATGCTATTGCTTCCAAATTCTGAACGATAACGTAATCCAGCCAAGGCATTCAGCTCTTTTTGAGGTGTTAGTGCTAATACTTGTCCGAGCCCGATTAAGTCTAAATGACGATCAGCATGTTCTGACACTGCATTGCCATAATAGGTATCTAAACCTTCCATCCGTGAGGCTTTGGAATTAGTCCAGCTGGTATCAGTTAAACGGGTGCGATAGCCACAGTCATTGAGTGCTTTGGCAATCAGTCGTGCGACAGGATTGGCACCAATAATAAGAAAGCCTTTATCTTCCGGCTCGGCAACGCCTAATGCTTGGGCTAAGAACTTGGCAGTTGAACCTTGTAGAAAAACGGTACCAATAATAATGGTAAAGGCGAGAGGCACGAGTAGTTCAGCATTAGGGACATTTAACTCTTGTAGCTTTAAAGCAAAGAGGGCACTAACCGCTGCGGCAACAATACCACGAGGGCCGATCCAGCTGATTAGACTACGTTCTTGCCAAGAAAGATCTGAGCCGATGGTGCATAAGAAAACTTTAATAGGGCGGGCGATAAATTGAATGGTAAGAAATAATAAAATACCACCCAAACCAATGGCTTCAAACTGAGCAAAGTCTAAACGTGCGGCAAGTAGAATGAACAGGCCTGAAATCAATAAGATACTTAGACTTTCTTTGAAATCGAGAATATCTTCAATATGTACACCTTTCATATTTGCCAGCCAAATCCCCATCACTGTGACAGTCAATAAACCAGATTCTTCTGATAAATGATTGGAAAGAGCGAATACGGCAAATACTAAGGTTAACGTGGCAACATTGTGTAAGTATTCAGGCATTCGATGGTGTCGCAGCACTAAACCCATTAAATATGCGGCTGTTACACCAATAAAGGTGCCGACCAGAACTGTTTGCCCGAAAATGAATAAGGTACTACCGAGTGAACTATGCCCATGACCTAAGCC
>DAOUSV010000021.1 GCA_030627065.1 Piscirickettsiaceae bacterium
AATACTGGCTTGATGCGATGCTCGTTCAATTTGGACAGCAGCTTGAAGCTGTTGATATTCAAGCGACCTTACTTGAACTGACGGCGCAGACACTTGCCAATGATATTAACCGCTATGCGAGCAAAAACAGTTCGGTCTTTATTTGTGGTGGCGGTGCTCACAATGACTATTTATTAGCTCGCTTACGCGATCTTCTTGGTGACAAAAAACTATCGACAACGACAAAGTTAGATTTACACCCGGATTGGGTAGAAGCCTGTGCATTTGCATGGTTAGCATCTCGAACCATTAACCAGAAAACGGGAAATCTACCTTCTGTGACTGGGGCTAAACATGCGGTGGTATTGGGTGCTATTTATCCTGCTTATTCATCCAGTGATGATTCATAAGCCTCAGCTGATAACATCACATCAATATCATTACGATTATCAGGCTGTATTTTAAATAACCAGCCCTCACCAAATGAATCTTCATTAATAATTTCAGGTTCATCTTCTAGTGCTGAATTGATTGCCGTTATTTCACCACTGACTGGCATATAAATATCTGATGCGGCCTTAACAGACTCTAATAACATACATTCTTCTTGTGCTGAAAATCGCTGTCCGACTTCGGGTAAATCAGCAAAGACAAGATCACCTAATAAGTCTTGTGCATGATCCGTAATTCCGATGGTGAGTTCACCTGACTCTTCTAACCGAACCCACTCATGCGTATCAGCATACTTCAAAGAATTTAGATCACTCATTTACATTCGCCCATATAATTCATTTAACGTTTTCAACCTTGGCGCACACTCTTCACTGATCATATTCCAGTCAAACTGCCAGTTCCAGTTACCTTCTGTCGTACCAGGCACATTCATTCTATGCTCACCATTCAATCCTAAAACATCTTGCATAGGAATAATGGAAAACTGTGAAACAGATGCCAGTGATGCCCGAATTAATAACCATGGCATTTCTTCTGATGTTCCACCTAAATACTCATAAACTCTAGCTTTGACATTATCATCCTGCTCCTCAAACCAGCCCAATGTCGTATTATTATCATGTGTACCTGTATAAGAAATACTGTCTTTCGTATGCTGATGTGGCAAATAAGGATTGCTGGCGTCATCACCAAAGGCAAACTGTAGAATTTTCATTCCTGGCATCGCATATTTTTCACGTAATGCGGTTACTTCATCGGTGATAATACCTAAGTCTTCAGCCACAAATGGTAGCTCACCAAATGTATTGACTAATGAGCTAAACAAGGCATCGCCGGGTGCTTTTACCCATTCACCATCAATAGCAGTATCACAAGTAGCCGGGATCTCCCAACACGCTTCAAAACCTCTAAAGTGATCGATTCGTATTAGATCAAACATTTCTAACTGTGTTTTTAAACGCTGTTGCCACCAGTTAAAATCTTCATTGCTGTGTTTTTCCCAGCGATAAAGAGGATTTCCCCAACGTTGACCTGTTTCAGAGAAGTAATCAGGTGGTACGCCAGCTACTTTTTCAGGCTGACCATCTTTATCTAATGTAAATAATTCAGGATTAGCCCAAACATCAGCACTATCATGTGCAACAAAGATCGGCATATCACCAAATAACATCACACCACGCTCATTGGCATAGTCTTTTAATTCTTGCCACTGCTGGAAGAATAGAAACTGGCCAAAACGACGAATATCTAAGGCTTCATCACGCTCATCACGTATTTTTTGAATTGCTTCTGACTTTCTATCTCGTAAGTCTTTAGGCCACTGAAACCAAGCTGTTGTGTGATTTAGGTGACGAATTTCTCGATATAAAACATAATCATCAAGCCAATAGTTTTGTTGCTTACAAAAATCTGTGAATTCAGCTTTCTCAAATGTGGTTGCTTTTACCATAAATCGACGATAAGCATGCACAAGAATAATAAGAAAAGTATCACCATGAAGTTCATCACCGCCAGCCCAAGGTTGCTGCTTCACTTTATCTAAACAAATTAATTTTGCATTAGCTGCATGAGCAGATAAACATTGATATGGTGAGCCATCGCTATGTGTCGGCCCTAATGGCAACATTTGCCAAACACTGATTCCTGACTCTTGCAAGAAATCAACAAAACGAAAGGCATCGTCTCCTAAACTACCAGAAGGTAAACTTGTTATATGAAGTAAAACTCCAGCACGTCTTTTCTGAAAAATCGCAGCTTGATTCATCGCTTAACCACCACGGCGCATAGTGCCGCCTTGCTCGCTACCGCCGCCACCATGTGAAACGGTTTCAGATAAACATTGCGGCACTTCTTCACCTAACATTTGATATAGATTAGATAAATGCAGTCGGAATAGACGTTCAAAATCACTGACACTATCCGCTGAATTGTAATCTCCAAACCACCAAAACCAGTCAGAGCCTTCACAAATCGCTAATTGTCGTAATAAGGCAAGCTCGGTTTCTGAATCAAACTCGCGCTCTGACATAACTTTATCAAAGACCTGTTTTGCTTCACTTAATAAATCCCAACCACGGTTTTTATCAGGGTCACCGATCCATGTTGAGAAAGAGCCATACACCCAACTACCAGCTACTAATTTTGGAAGTTCAGCGGCTTGAACACCATTTTCTAAAGATTCGGAGAATGTTGTTAACTCAAGCTCCGGATGCCCTGCTAATCGACTATAAAGTGCTTGCAGGAAATAATAACCATTATATGAATAATATTCCCATGCATTTTCACCATCTAAAATAACGGAAACAACACGATCTTTTTTATCATCTTCCGTATTAGATTTAATCGTTAATAGGTGATTAATAAAGTCATCAACCGCATCATCTGCACCCCATTTTGTATAGGTAAAGCCGATCAAATCAGACAGCCCATCATCACGGAAGAAACAAGCAGGACTTGATTCTGGTAATTTGTATGGTTTATAAATGCTTGCCTCAGTCATATCAGATAAGTTAAAACTATTACGCAACACATTCTCACCTGTTGCTGTCCAGCTAAAGCCATGACGAGCAATAAGTTTTAATGTATCGTCAGATACCGCACCTTCTGAAGGCCAGCAACCTCTAGGTCTAAAACCAAAGTACTGCTCAAAAATACGCAAACCTTCTTCCATATGCCAGTTCGCACGCTCTTCACCACCCGGATACTCTGTAATTTCAGGTAATGGTGAATCCGGCATTGCTTCATGTGTACTGTTAATATCCAACATCAAAGGAATAATAGGATGTGCATACGGTGTAACTGATAACTCTACTCGTCCTGATTCAGCTAAACGACGATAACGTGGAATAAGATCTGCCAATAACTCACCAATCACCACCATTAATTGGCGGCGATCATGAAAGCTAAATAGCTTACCTTTTTTCATTAAATTTTGGATTCGGACGTCTGTTCGTCGAACTGATTCTCCAATCCATGCCAAGTGATACCACACAACAATATCAATCATAAATTGATCATTGAGGTAATTGAACCGCTCAGGTTCATCGAGCATTTCACGTGCCATTTTAACCAATGCTGCAAATGGTGGAAATGGTGCAATTAGCTTTTCTTCATTAGCACGTAAACAGTCACTAATGAGCTTTTTACGTTCTTCAGCACGTATCGGTTGAACTGGAGAATCTAAAGCAATTAAGAGTGGATCTTTTAATCGACCTGTACCTTTAAACCGTGAGCTTACTTGCTCATCATAATCTGCAATTTGCTCAATTAATGTCGGTGCAAAATTCACCACCGCCTTGGCACCAGGCACATTTTCCAAATGCCAGGCCATATCTACATAATCTTTAATTGCGTGTAAATATGTCCATGGTAATTGATACATCCCCCCCATAGGCTCGCTGTACTGTGGCTGGTGCATATGCCAGCAAAGAACAACTTTCAACTTACTTTCTTTTTCTACATGTTCGGTATTATCTGACATATCGGTAATGCTGCCCTAACATTTCAGGTGTGACTAATACGACACCATTTGGTGAAATTTCATACTTCTCTGCATCAGCAATCAGGTCTTCACCGATTACTGTGCCTTCTGGTACTTGGCATCCTTTATCGAGTACTACTTTCTTTAAACGACAATGCCGACCGATACTAACATCGGGTAACACAACACAGTCTTCAATCACTGAATAACTGTGTACTTCGACATTCGAAAATAATACCGAATGGCGTACTGTTGAGCCGGACACAATACAACCGCCAGAAATCATTGAATCAACAGCCATACCACGGCGCTCATCATCATCAAATACAAATTTGGCAGGTGGTTGCTGCGCTTGATGTGTCCAAATTGGCCAATCATCATCATAGAGATTTAACTCTGGTGTAATGCCAATCAATTCAAGGTTAGCCGACCAAAAAGCATCAATCGTACCAACATCACGCCAATAACCAGGATCATTTCCTTGTACATCTTTATATGGGAAGGCGACTACTTTATGTTTTTCAATCAATGATGGAATAATATCATGTCCAAAATCATTGGTAGAATCTGGCGTATCTGCATCTTTAATTAACTGTTCATATAAAAAGTCAGCATTAAAAATATAAATTCCCATTGATGCCAATGCCACATCATCTTTTCCTGGCATTGGATTAGGGTTTTCTGGCTTTTCATCAAATGCCACAATACGACGATTAACATCTACCGACATCACTCCAAAGGATTTTGCTTCTTCCAATGGCACACTCAAACAGCCAATAGTCATATCCGCATTTTGTGCAACATGCTCCGCTAACATATTACCGTAATCCATTTTATAAATATGGTCACCGGCTAAGATAACAATATATTTAGGACCGTGATTACGAAGAATATCTATATTTTGATATACAGCATCAGCAGTTCCCGTATACCAACCTTGCTCTGTTCGTTGTGATGCAGGTAATAACTCAACAAACTCACCCAGCTCACCACGCATAAACCCCCAGCCTTGCTGGATATGTCGCATCAATGAATGTGCTTTATATTGCGTTAAAATACCTACCCGGCGAATGCCGGAGTTAACACAGTTTGATAAAGGGAAATCAATAATTCGGAATTTACCACCAAAAGGGACAGCAGGTTTTGCTCGCCAATCCGTTAACTGCTTTAATCGTGAACCTCGTCCACCCGCTAAAATAAGGGCTAAAGTATCTTTGGTAAGACGACTGACGAACCGCGTGCTATCATTATCTGACATTGACATAATCTCCATCGAGTGTTGAGTAAGCTTCCAATGACTCCATCATACCGTATCATTAGGATATAATCAGCCTAAATATTTAAAATCTAGGATGCAATAAATGAGTGTTAATAAACCATTATCTGAAGACTTAGTTAAAATTATCGAAGCACGCCACCACGATCCTTTTTCAATATTAGGTGCTCACCAACTCGGTGATAAAACAACCGTTACTGTCTTTTTGCGTGATACCCAACAAGCTTCTTTAAATAATGAACTCACACTCACTCGTATTGAAGGTACCGATCTCTTTCAATGGATAGGAAAAACAGAACAACTTAAAACTCCTTACACAATAGCTCGTATAGCAGGTGATGGTACTCATATCAATAGCCATGATCCTTATAGCTTTCCATCCCAACTTTCAGAATATGATTTACATTTATTCTCTGAAGGTAAACATTGGCATGCTTATCGTATTTTAGGCGCGCATCCTCGTCAAATAGATGGTGTTAATGGTGTTTTATTTGCAACTTGGGCTCCCAGTGCCAAGCGAGTCAGTGTGATTGGAGACTTTAATCAATGGGATGGTCGTTGTCACCCTATGCGCTCATTAGGTAGTACCGGTGTTTGGGAGCTTTTTGTTCCAGATATTTCTGAGGGTGAAATCTACAAATTTGAAATCAAGGCACAAGATGATTCATTGCACTCTAAAATGGATCCTTATGGTCAACAAGCAGAATTACGCCCAAGTACCGCATCTATTGTTACTAATACCAGTCAACATAGATGGGCCGATACTGACTGGATGGACAATCGTGGAAAAGCCGATTGGTTGCATCAAGCACACTCGGTTTATGAAGTACATATGGGCTCGTGGAACCGTAATGATAATGGCGACTTCCTAACATATCGTGAAATGGCTGAGCAAATGGTGCCTTATGTCAAAGAGCTTGGCTTTACTCATATCGAATTACTCCCCGTCACTGAACACCCTCTTGATATCTCTTGGGGTTATCAGACAACCGGTTATTTTTCACCAACAAGTCGTTTTGGCTCACCTGATGATTTTCGTTATTTTATCGATCAATGTCATCAAAATGGTATTGGTATTATTCTTGATTGGGTGCCCGGACACTTTCCAAAAGATGCACATGGCCTAGCCCGCTTTGATGGTAGTGCATTATATGAACATGCAGATCCACGTCAGGGCGAACATCAAGATTGGGGAACATACATATTCAATTATGGCCGTAAAGAAGTCACTAATTTCTTATTATCCAGTGCCTTTTATTGGCTAGAAGAATTCCATATTGATGGTTTACGCGTTGATGCAGTTGCCTCAATGCTATATCTCGATTATTCACGTGAAGAAGGCCAATGGGTGCCGAATGAACACGGTGGCCGTGAAAACCTTGAAGTCATTAAGTTCTTACAACATATGAATACAGTCTTACACCAAGAGCATCCTGGCTGCTTGATTTCTGCTGAAGAGTCAACCTCATACCCAATGGTTTCTCGACCTGCTCATATGGGCGGTTTAGGATTTTCAATGAAATGGAATATGGGTTGGATGCATGACATGCTGGAATACATGCAACAAGATGCCATTCATCGCCGTTATCATCATGACTCCCTTACATTCGGCCTGCTGTATGCCTTTACCGAAAACTTTATTTTGCCATTTTCACATGATGAAGTTGTGCATGGCAAAAAATCAATGATCAATAAAATGCCTGGTGATGAGTGGCAGCGATTTGCTAACTTAAGATTGCTTTACACTATGATGTGGACATACCCCGGCAAAAAACTACTCTTTATGGGCTGTGAGTTTGCACAAGGCACTGAGTGGAATTGTGAAAAAGCATTAGATTGGTATACTTTAGATTATCCACTGCATAATGGAATGAAAACCTTAGTTAGTGATTTAAATAAATTATATACCTCAACACCTGCCTTATATAGCTATGAATTTGAACCGCAAGGCTTTGAATGGTTAGACTGCAATGATCGCGAACAATCTATTTTAAGTTATATCCGTAAAGATGGTGAGCAACAAATTCTTTCACTTTTCAACTTCACGCCTGTACCTCGTAAGAACTATCGTATCGGTGTGCCAGAAGCAGGAACGTATGAAATTATATTAAACTCTGACTCCGAGTTCTATGGGGGTAGTAATTTAGATAATAATGCAGAGTTTATTACTCAAGATATACCTTGGTCAGATAGAGCTTACTCGATTGAGCTAAATTTACCGCCACTTGCAGGATTGGTTTTACGCAAAAAGTAGTACGGAAATATTTATAAAGACCTTTTCACAACAATTATCTTAGAATAAAAAAGGCCGCTGTATTATTAATACAGCGGCCTTTTTAGTTTTACCTATGTTAATTCTATTTTCTTATCTCTCTAATCAACTTAATTAAGTTCGTTGTAGAACTATCATGGGCCGCAATATCGCCATCACCTTTCAAATCAGGCCAAATAGCTTTCGCTAATTGTTTACCTAGTTCGACTCCCCATTGATCGAATGAGTTAATGTTCCAAATTACACCTTGAACAAAGACTTTATGCTCATACAAAGCAACAAGTTTACCTAACATCTCAGGTGTTAATTTTGAGAATAGTAAGGTATTGCTGGGGCGATTACCTGGGAATACTTTATGTGGTAATAATGCTTCAAGTTCCGAACCTTCAAAGCCATCTTTTACTAATTCCGCACGTACTTCTTCCGCATTTTTACCTTTCATCAAGGCTTCTGATTGTGCCAAACCATTGGCCAATAAAATAGACTGATGATCTACTTCTGGATAGTGGCTATTGACTGGCAATACAAAATCAACAGGAATAAGCTGTGTCCCTTGATGAATCAGTTGGAAATACGCATGCTGTCCATTTGTACCCGGAGTACCCCAAATAACAGGTCCTGTTTTATAGCTAAGACGCTGTCCTTCACGGTTAGTTACTTTACCGTTACTTTCCATATCCAATTGCTGCATATGACTAGGAAAGCGAGCTAAAGAATGATCGTAAGGCACTATCGCATGTGTTTGTGAACCAAAGAAATTGATATACCACACGCCTAACAAGCCCATGATCACCGGAATATTCTTTTCTAGTGGCGCAGTACGAAAATGATTATCCATGTCATGAGCACCATCTAATAGGCGTTCAAAATTATCGATACCGACATACAAAGCAATCGGTAGACCAATCGCACTCCATAGTGAATAACGACCACCAACCCAGTCCCAAATTTCAAACATATTGGCAGTATCAATACCAAATTTAGCTACTGCTTCAGCATTGGTAGAAACTGCAACAAAATGTTTCTCCACATCTTCTTGTTGAGCTGATTGCAAGAACCAGGCTCTTGCTGATTCGGCATTGGTCAACGTTTCTTGTGTGGTAAATGTTTTTGATGCGACGACAAATAAAGTTGTTTCTGGATCTAATATCTCTAATGTTGTACTTAAATCAGTACCATCTACATTCGATACGAAATGAACACTTAAACCATCGATTTTATAAGGTTCTAATGCATCACAGATCATGGCAGGGCCTAAATCAGAGCCACCAATACCGACATTAACAATATCCGTAATCTTTTTACCTGTATAACCCAGCCATTCACCATTATGAACTTGATTACAAAATGTTTTCATCTGTGCCAATACTGCATTAATGGCAGGCATTACATCTTCACCATCAACCATAACTGGGGTATTGCTGCGATTACGTAATGCGGTGTGTAGTACAGCACGGCCCTCGGTATTATTGATCGCCTCGCCCGTAAACATGCGTTCAGTCCAACCTGACATATCCACTGAATTTGCTAGAGAAAACAGCTTTTTCATGGTTTCTTTAGTAATACGGTTCTTTGAGTAATCAAGCAACAGACTACCGCAACGTACGGTGAAACGGTCAAAACGACCGGAATCTAAAACAAACTCTTCACGCATTGACGTGTATTTTAGATCAGAATAGTGCCGCTCTAAAGATTGCCATTCAGGTGTATTTAAAGGTGTCATAAAACTCTTCTATTTTTATTGTTTTAGATAATCTACTAACGCATTCCAAGCAATCGTTTCTTGCTCGCCCGTTGCCATGGTTTTCACGCCAATCACTTGTTGAGCAATTTCATCATCACCAAGAATCAGTGTCCAACGTGCACCACTACGATCTGCGCGTTTAAATTGGCTTTTAAAACTACCACCACCACAGTGGCTAATCAACTTCAATTGTGGAATTTGATCGCGTAACAGCTCTGCTAATAGTGCCGCTTGTTTTGCCGCAGCGTCACCCACAGCAACGATATACACATCAACTTTCTCGATAGCAGGCAAAGCATCAGTTGCTTCGAGTAAGGATATCAAACGTTCAATACCAATAGCGAAACCAATTGCTGTTGCGCCTTTTCCACCCAGTTGAGACACTAGTCCATCATAGCGTCCACCAGCACAAATTGTACCTTGAGAACCGAGTTGATCCGTTACCCATTCAAATACTGTTTTTCCATAATAATCCAATCCACGAACTAATCTTGGGTTAATTTCATAGCGAATACCAGCACCATCCAAGCTTCCACATAAAATATCAAACTCTTGTCGAGATTCATCATCAAGGTGTTCAATCAGTTTAGGTGCGGCATCATTTAGTGCCTGCATTTTAGGATTTTTACTGTCTAAAATACGCAAAGGATTAGAGTGTAAACGTCGTTGACTATCTTCGTCTAATTCATCTTGATGTGCTTCAAAATAGGCGATCAAGACCTCACGATAAGCTAATCGTGCTTCTGTCGAACCCAGTGAATTTATTTGTAATGTTGCTCCAGTTAGACCTAATACTTTCCAGATCCGAGCTGTTATAAAAATCATTTCAGCATCAATATCAGGGCCACTAAAGCCATAGGCTTCGACACCCAATTGATGAAACTGACGATAGCGCCCTTTTTGAGGACGTTCATGACGAAACATTGGCCCCATATACCAAAGGCGTTGTGTTTGATTAAGCATGCCATTTTGCATTGCTGCACGCACACAACCGGCAGTGCCTTCTGGTCGTAAGGTTAATTTATCACCATTACGATCTTCAAAGGTATACATTTCCTTTTCAACAATATCCGTTACTTCACCGATAGAACGGCAAAATAGCTCTGTTTTCTCAACAATAGGAAACCGAATTTCTTGGTAACCATAACTAGCAAGTACTTGCTTAAGTGCAGATTCAACTGCCTGCCAATAAGGTGTTACTTCAGGGAGAATGTCATTCATGCCCCGAATCGAACGGATAGTCTCTGCCACGCTTAACTTATGTCCTTTATAGGGATGATTGTTTCTGGATGATCTACATTTTTCTGACGTTCAATTCTCGCTCGAATCTCCCGCTCTAACTCATCAACAATTGTTTCATTGCTCACTTTATGATTGGGTTTACCATCCACATAAAGTAAGTTTGGCTCACCACCGGTTAAACCGATCGCGGCTTCTTTTGCTTCACCTGGTCCATTAACGATACAACCAATCACGGCGACATCCATCGGTTCTAAAATCCCTTCCAGGCGATTTTCCAACTCGTTTACTACCGATATAACATCAAACTGCTGGCGAGAACACGATGGACAGGCAATAAGGTTAATACCTTTATTTCTGATGCGTAAACTTTTTAAAATATCGAAACCAACGCGAATTTCTTCAACAGGATCTGCAGCAAGTGATACTCGGATAGTATCGCCGATACCTTGCGAAAGAAGCATGCCTAAACCAATGGCTGATTTAACTGAACCAGAACGTAATCCACCGGCTTCGGTAATACCAAGATGTAATGGCTGTTCTATCTGACTTGCTAGTTTCTGATAAGCATTCACCGTCATAAAAACATCAGACGCCTTCAAACTCACTTTGAATTCTTGATAATTTAAGCGATCAAGAATATCTATATGGCGTAATGCAGATTCAACAATCGCATCAGATGTCGGTTCGCCGTATTTCTTTTGTAGATCTTTTTCGAGTGAACCGGCATTAACACCGATACGAATAGGAATACCATGATCACGCGCACTATCAATAACAGCTCTAACTCGATCTTCTCGACCAATATTACCCGGATTAATACGCAAGCAATCTACGCCTAATTCGGCAACACGTAATGCAATTTTATAGTCAAAATGAATATCTGCAATTAATGGAATATCGACACGTTGCTTGATCTTACCAAAAGCTTCTGCCGCATCCATCGAAGGCACAGACACTCGCACAATATCAGCGCCCACATTTTGTAATGCCGTTATCTGAGCCACAGTGGCTTCGACATCACACGTTTCGGTATTAGTCATGCTTTGTACAGCAATCGGGGCATCACCACCGATAGGTACATTGCCCACCATGATCTGGCGTGATTTTCGTCTTATAATCGAAGATTCATCTGACATTTAAAGAGTAACTCCCAAACTAAATCGAGCAACATCAGCCTTTATATTGGCTTCTATATCAATTTTTTCATCATTATACTTAACGGTAACGCCAGCAGCATGACCTAATAAAACTGCTAACGGCGGTCGACCGGATAATACAAGTTTCTTACCAGCTGTCATTATCTTATTGACCAATACCAGTCCGTCAGCATCAACAACTTCAACCCAACTTTCTTCAATAAATTGTAGTTCAATAACAACATTTTCTACCACCAACTCATTGGTCTCCGCTTCGCTTGGAATGTTTAACTGAGTTTGAGGCTCAAAAACGTGCTCATCCAAGTTAACCGACTCATCGCTAACATGCTGTTCAATATCAACATTCGTCTCACGACTTTCAATACTAAGCTGTTCACTCTCCGGCTCGGATAAGGGTTCAACAACACTTGAACTAAACGCATCGACAGCCTCTTCCTCTTTCATTACCTCGACTTGCTGTTCACTTTTCACTTCGATAGGAGCCTGCCATTGCTGATAAGAAAATCCTATAACGATAAAGACTATCCCCACTAGGAGGAAAGGCACTAATCGAGATTGATTCTGAGCTGTCACTTTCTGAGGATATGTTTGTACCAGCTCCTCTGTCTTATACTCAATATTAAATGCAGCTAATAACTCCTCTTTAGGCAGAGCTAAAAAGTTAACATAACTAGAAAGGTAGCCCCGCGCATAAGCACGACCATGTAACTTATCCCACTGATTAGTTTCTAAATAAGTAATTGATTCTTTTGTTAATCGTAACTGTGCGGCTACTTCAGAAATTGTGATTTTCTTTGCTTCGCGCGCTTGTTTTAGTTGGTGCCCAACAGTGAGTACAGTTTCAACTGTTGTACTATCATCACTTTTCGTTTCGCTCATACTCAATATTCTCCTCTTCGTACTTGTTGAGCTTGCTCAGAGTCAGGAAACTTTCCTTTTAACAAAAGGATATGACTAGCTACTTCATTATCGTTACCTATTTGGTTACCTAGTTGTATTGCAATAAACAAAGATTGAGGAGTCCAAAGAGCAACAGACTTATATCGTTTCATATACGATTTTGCTTTTGTGTAATCTTGTTGCTTATAACTAATATCGGCTAAATGAAGTAATGACTTAGCCATATTTGGATTAATTTGCAAGGCTTTGTGAAAATGCGCTTCTGCACGCACAAGATCAGGGATACGGCTCACACATAAGCCTGCATTCTCTATCGCTTGAGCAGGACTTCTATATAAGGGGTTCTTTATGGCTAATAGAAAGTGTTTCTCAGATTCATCATACTGCTCTTGTTGACACAAAAACACACCATAATTATTGTGCGCTTCAGAATAGCTTGGCGCACGACTAATCGACTCTTTAAAATGCTTTTCCGCCTTATCCATCACGCCTAAACGCTGGTATAACAAGGCAATGGTATTGTGTGTGCTCGGTAAATTTGGATCTTGCTTTAAGGATTTCTCTAATTTTTCTAGTGCGACAACATAATCGCCACGTTGCATATAATTCAAGCCAAGGCGCATATTAATTTCTGCGGCTTTTGGATCGGGAGCAACATGCTGCTGAGGTCTCGTGCCTCCTTGTTGGCAAGCACTTAAAAATAAGATCGTGATGCTAAATATTAAAACTCTGCTCATGATGCTACCGCCTTTGCTTGTGCAATTTTTTGTGTTCGCTTAGTACGGTCTTGCACTTCACCCGCTAATTGACCGCAAGCTGCGACAATATCATCGCCCCGAGTTTTTCGAATCGTAGCAATTAATCCGGCATCAATCAATTGTTGTTTAAAACGCATTTGCACGGTTCTTGAAGAACATTGAAAATCCGTACCTGGGAATGGATTAAATGGAATTAAGTTAATTTTAACCGACAGGCCTTTTAAAATCCGTATCAAATCATTACCGTCTTGTACGGAGTCATTCACGCCTTTCAGCAAGACATATTCAATTGTAATATGTCGTCGTTGCTCAACATCAATATAACGCTTACATGCCGCCAGCAATACAGCAATTGGGTATTTATCATTCAATGGGATAATCTTACTACGCAATTCGTCATTCGCTGCATGTAAGGATATCGCTAAACTAACATGACAATCTTCACGCAGTTTATCAATCATCGGCACCATGCCCGATGTGCTCAATGTCACTCGTCGCCATGAAATGCCATAGGCTAAATCATCACGCATTAAATTCATGGCTGAAATTACATTATCATAATTGGCTAACGGCTCGCCCATGCCCATCATTACGACATTGGTAACAACGCGATTACCTTTAGGATCTTTCCCTAAAGCCTCATTGGCTAACCATAATTGCCCGATAATTTCACTGGCAGTTAAATTACGATTAAAGCCTTGCTGGGCTGTAGAACAAAATGTACACGCTAAGGCACAGCCGACCTGTGATGATACACATAATGTGCCACGTCCATTTTCAGGTATATAAACTGTTTCAATTGAATTGCCGCAAGATAATTTAATGATCCACTTACGCGTGCCATCTTTTGAGATATGTTCTTGTACTATCTCTGGCGGTGTAACCTCAGCGATTTCTTCTAGCTTTTGTCGTAAGACTTTGCTCAAATTCGTCATTTCAGAAAAATCTACCACACGATACTGATGTATCCATTGCAATAACTGACGCACACGGAAAGGTTTCTCCCCTATTTCAGCAAAGAAACCTTCCAGACCTTTTAAGTCTAACCCTAATAGATTCGTACGCGACATAATGCTATCGACTTCTTAACGAGTACGAGCGCAAAGTTGCTCTTCTGTGAAGAAGTAAGCAATTTCACGGGCAGCACTTTCTGTTGAATCAGAACCATGCGCCGCATTTTCATCAATACTTGCAGCAAAATCAGCACGGATAGTACCAGCTTCAGCATCTGCAGGGTTTGTAGCACCCATTAAATCACGGTTTGTTAAAACAGCATTTTCGCCTTCTAACACTTGAATCATCACAGGACCTGATGTCATAAAGCTAACAAGTGCACCGAAGAAAGGACGTTCACTATGCTCAGCATAGAAGCCTTCAGCTTGTTCTTGTGTTAGGTGAGTCATACGTGCAGCGACAATGCTTAAGCCTGCTTTTTCAAAGCGTGAGTAGATGTCACCGATTACATTTTTTGCTACTGCATCTGGTTTGATGATAGAAATTGTACGTTCAATCGCCATTATTGTTCCCTTATAGGTTTTAGAAGTTAAGTTTAAAACA
>DAOUSV010000124.1 GCA_030627065.1 Piscirickettsiaceae bacterium
AATAAATGGAATACCCACTTAAAAGCCCCCCACACCTGAACAGCAGTGGAGTTCTGAAAACTTAATTGAATGGTTTGCAACACTTCGAGGAGGCTTGGAACGCTCGGTCATCGATAATGGTTGGACAGAACATAATAAAGTTACGCGAGATTTTTATGATAAATTTGAATCGCTTCTAAGTTATTAACATATAAAAGAAATACCCCCCGTAGATGTTCATATCTTTACGGGGATTATTTGCAACATTTTGTTGAGTGACTTGCAGCTGTCGAGGCTTTCTTATTCGTACTTAGTCAATCGTTTTGCGAACTGTAAAAGCACCGCGAATATCACCTAGTTTGAAACCGGTCGCTTGGTCATTAGGATAAAGCTCACTCAGCTTAGCTTGAACCACGGGATCGATATTACTACCATGACATGTTAAACAGACTTTGCCAGTTGGAATGGCCTTCATCATACGCATTTCATGGCTGCCAGATTTTGTTATCGCCTCACTAACAAACAGGGTTTTAACATCTTCACCTTGTTGATTGAGAGATTCAAACTGAAATAAGATTTCTTTTTCCCACTGATCTGCAGCATTATTCTGGTTGCGAACTTTGAGGCTGGTACGTGAAATTTCAAAACCATACTTCTCGGATAATTCAGCTGAAATAGCAGGAGCAACTTGGTTACATACCGAGATAGCCTCGATAGGCCCGCCAGATTTCATTGCAGACACTAATGATGCTTTTAATGTTGTTGCAAACTCTTTAATCGCAACTTTACCTTGCTGCGTAAATTGCTCATGCTCGGTAGCAAATGTATTTTGAGAAAGTAATGCAATTAATACAAATACGGCTTTATTCATCTGATAACTCCAATCAATAAGGGCTTAGTCGAAAGCATGGCCTGATTTCTTACCAATTGCTTTTAGCATTTTCGCAAGAGGACAAAAGCCTGTAAATGCGGCTTGCAATAAATTGGCACCGACAAAGACGGTTAACCACATCCATGCTGGGTGGTGAATGTTAGACAGTAAAACACTAAGTAAAATCATACTGCCAGCAAAGGCGAAAACAAGACGGTCGATATTCATAATAGATCCTTAGATTAGTAAATGCTAATATTCGGTATATTACTCTATTTATCAAGCCTGTCAATATTGATGACATCCTAAAGAGGCTTGTATGTTAATCTTCTCAGCTAAACTTTGTGACTATACTAACTTTAAGACACGACTAATATGACGAATGAATATGATGCTTCGGCAATAGAAGTTTTAAAAGGTCTCGAACCGGTACAAAAAAGACCGGGGATGTATACCGATACCACGCGTCCCAATCATTTGGCTCAAGAGGTAATCGATAACAGTATTGATGAAGCCGTAGCTAATTTTGCTACGCAAGTTCAGGTTATTTTACATGCGGATAATTCATTAGAAGTTATTGATAACGGTCGCGGAATGCCCGTTGATATTCACCCAGAAGAAGGTGTTCCGGGTGTTGAAGTCATCTTAACTCGCTTACATGCTGGCGGTAAGTTTTCTAATAAAAACTACGAGTTTTCAGGCGGTTTACATGGCGTAGGTGTATCGGTAGTTAATGCCTTATCGACAAGGCTAGAAGTTAAAATTCGTCGAAATGCAATAGAATATGCTATCGCTTTTGAACATGGTCATAAAGTAGAAGAGCTTAAAGAAATTGGTACGGTAGGTAAACGCAACACCGGTACCACCGTTCGTTTCTGGCCGGATGAATCCTACTTTGATTTACCCAAGTTTTTGGTGTCACGTTTACGTCATGTATTAAGAGCAAAAGCGGTACTTTGCCCAGGTTTAGTCGTTACCTTTACTGATCATTCAGCGGATGAAAAAGTAGAAGACCGTTGGTGTTATGACGATGGTTTGAATAGTTATTTAAGTTCAATGATGACGGATCAACCGTGTATACCTGCAACACCCTTTGTCGGACAGATTAAAGGTGAAAAAGAGCAAGTTGACTGGGCTCTTATGTGGCAAGAAGAACAAGGCGAGGAGTTAGCTGAAAGTTATGTTAACTTA
This sequence comes from Piscirickettsiaceae bacterium, assembly GCA_030627065.1. Taxonomy (GTDB): domain Bacteria; phylum Pseudomonadota; class Gammaproteobacteria; order Nitrosococcales; family Methylophagaceae. The sequence goes on from DAOUSV010000124.1 coordinate 2,042, forward strand.
ATCCCGACGGCACAAGGTGGTACCCATGTTAATGGCTTACGTACAGGTCTATTAGATGCGTTACGAGAGTTTTGTGAGTTCCGTAGTTTATTACCACGTGGAGTGAAATTATCGCCTGAAGATGTGTGGAGTCAGTGCTGTTATGTGCTCTCGGTTAAAATGCAAGATCCACAATTTTCTGGTCAAACAAAAGAGCGTTTATCATCACGACAATGTGCAGGCTTTGTATCTGGTGCGGTCAAAGATGCCTTTAGCTTATGGCTTAATCATCATGTTGAAGATGGTGAAAAGATTGCTGAAATGGCAATTAATAGTGCTCAATCACGATTAAAGCAAGCAAAGAAAGTCGTACGAAAACGCGTGCAATCGGGGCCTACTTTACCTGGTAAATTATCAGATTGTTCATCACAAGATGTGACACGGACAGAACTATTTTTAGTGGAGGGAGACTCTGCTGGTGGTAGTGCAAAACAAGGTCGTGAGCGTGAATTTCAAGCGATTATGCCATTACGAGGAAAGATATTAAATACATGGGAAGTAGATTCTTCGCAGGTATTAGCATCACAAGAAGTCCATGACATTGCGGTTGCTATCGGGGTTGATCCAGGCTCAGATGACTTGTCGGGCTTACGCTACGGCAAAGTATGTATCCTTGCCGATGCCGATTCCGATGGTGCTCATATTGCAACCTTATTGTGTGCTTTATTCGTTAAACATTTTCGCCCCTTAGTAGAAAAAGGCCATGTCTGTGTTGCCATGCCGCCGTTATATCGAATTGATGTCGGTAAGAAAATATTTTATGCCTTAGATGATGAAGAACGTCAAATCATTTTAAATCGTATTGAAAAAGATAAGCTTAAAGGCAAAGTGAATGTTCAGCGATTCAAAGGGCTAGGTGAAATGAATCCTTTGCAATTACGTGAAACCACAATGGCACCAGATACCCGTCGTTTAATTCGTTTAACACTGAATGATGAGACGGAAAATAATGCTGCAATGAGCACTGATGAAGCAATGGATAGATTGTTAGCTAAAAAACGAGCACCGGATCGCAAAGAATGGCTAGAGTCACAAGGTGACTTGGCAAGGGTTTAATTTATGAATGAGATGTGTAAATAATGACTTCATTAGTAGATGATTTAGAACAATTACCGGTTCGAGATTTTACTGAAAAAGCGTATTTGGATTATTCCATGTACGTTATTTTAGATCGGGCATTGCCGCATGTCGGTGATGGGCTGAAACCAGTACAGCGACGTATTATTTATGCGATGTCAGAACTAGGTTTGAGTTCGGGATCTAAGCATAAAAAATCAGCACGTACAGTTGGTGATGTGTTGGGTAAATATCATCCGCATGGTGATTCAGCCTGTTATGAAGCGATGGTGTTGATGGCGCAGCCGTTCTCATACCGTTATCCATTGGTTGATGGACAGGGTAACTGGGGATCGATGGATGATCCTAAATCATTTGCTGCGATGCGTTATACCGAATCAAAACTTACTGCTTATGCGCAAACTTTATTAGGTGAGCTGGCTCAAGGTACGGTGAGTTGGGTGCCAAACTTTGATGGCACAATGAATGAGCCTGAGTTATTACCCGCACGTTTGCCGAATATTTTGCTAAATGGTGGTAGTGGTATTGCTGTGGGAATGGCGACTGATATTCCACCTCATAATTTACGTGAAGTAGTCACCGCCTGTTTACGTTTATTGAAAAAGCCGACAACAAAGTTAGATGAATTATTAGAAGATATTCAAGGGCCAGATTTTCCTACTAGTGGTGAAATCGTGTCTTCTCGTGAAGATTTACAAAAAATATACACCACAGGTCGCGGTAGTGTTCGTCAACGTGCTTGTTATGTAAAAGATGGTGATGAACTGATTATTAATGCCTTACCGTATCAAGTATCTGGCGCTAAAATAATTGAACAAATTGCCTCTCAAATGGCGAGTAAGAAATTACCAATGGTTGCGGATCTTCGCGATGAATCTGATCATGAAAACCCAGTAAGATTAGTCATTGTTCCTCGTTCAAATCGTGTTGATGTCGAAGGTTTGATGCTGCACTTATTTGCCACCACAGATTTAGAAAAAAGCCATCGCGTTAATATGAATATGATTGGCTTAGATGGTCGACCACAGGTTAAGAACTTAAAAGAGTTACTGACAGAGTGGCTGACATATCGTACTGAAACTGTTCGTCGTCGCTTGCAATATCGCTTAGATAAAATTATTGACCGCCTCCATGTGCTGGAAGGCTTGTTAATTGCGTATCTGAATATTGATGAAGTCATTGCCATTATCCGTACCGAAGATGATCCTAAGCCGGTATTAATGGAGCAGTTTGGTATTACAGATCGTCAAGCTGAATCAGTTTTAGAATTGAAATTACGTCATCTTGCTAAATTAGAAGAAATGCGAATTCGTTCTGAAATGGATGAGCTTAATGAAGAACGGAAAAAATTAGAGTTATTACTTAGCTCTGATACACGATTGAAAACATTGATTCGCAAAGAATTGATTGCCGATGCAGATAAGTTTGGTGATGATCGTCGCTCACAAATTGTAGAACGAAATGCATCAAAAGCATTGAGTGAAACAGAATTGTTACCTACTGAGCCATTAACCATCGTTCTATCTGAAAGTGGCTGGGTGCGTGCAGCAAAAGGCTATGATGTAGATGCCGAAGCTTTAAATTACCGCACAGGTGATCGTTATATGGCATCGGTCAATGCCCGTAGTAATCAGCAGATTGTCTTTTTAGATTCAACTGGACGAAGTTATTCTGTTTCGGCACATAATTTACCTTCAGCACGTGGGCAGGGTGAACCATTAAGTGGTCGCTTCCAATGTCCACCAGATGCACGATTTGTTGCTGTGTTAGCAGGAGATATGGATAAGCCATTACTGTTATCAAATACTGCTGGTTACGGTTTTGTGACTACATTAGACAATCTATTAGCTAAGAATAAAGCAGGTAAAGCCTTATTTAACCTGCCAACAGATGCTGAAATATTACCTATCTTATGGTTAGAAAATCCAGAGTCAGATCAGTTAGCTGTTACCGCGGGTGATGGGCGACTATTGGTGTTTTCTGCCAGTGAAATGCC
>DAOUSV010000056.1 GCA_030627065.1 Piscirickettsiaceae bacterium
ATTATAGTCCCTTATAAAAAAACGGTTACAAGTCCATTTATTTTTTAGGGATAATACACCTTGTTTTGATGTGATTCAACATGCTTTATTAAATAATAAAGATAAATTTAGAGCCCGCTTGAAGGTTATTCTCTGCCCATATTTTACCTTTGTGGAGAACAATAATTTCTTTAGAAATAGATAAGCCAAGTCCCGTTCCTCCGGCACCTGTATTGGTTTTGCTACTTTGAATAAAAGCATTGAATATATCGTTTAGTTCTTCTTGTGGAATACCTATTCCTTGGTCGCATAGACAAAAACGGAGTTTATCATCATCAGTTTTTTTCATTGATACTGTAATAGTACTTAATTTGGGACTGAATTTAATTGCATTAGACAAAATGTTTGTGATTACTTGAGCAATGCGTAATTTATCAAAGTTACCAAGTAAAGGTGTATCAGGTTTATTTATAGTTATATTAAGATCTAAGTCTGTAATACGTTGTTTTTGTTCAGAGCAGCATGAGTCAAATACAGCCGCCAGATCGCATTGCTGTTTATTGATGCTCATTTTCCCAGCTTCTAATTTGGATAAATCAAGGAGATCATTTAACAAAAGCATTAAGCGATCACCACTGGTTCTTATATGAGTAAGGAAGAGTTTGAGTTTTTCTTGTTCTGTTGAGTCGCCGATATGCTCAATGCCAATATTGGCAAAGCTTAAAATACCATGCATTGGTGTACGTAATTCATGAGACATATTAGCTAAGAATTCTGATTTGGCCTTGTTTGCTTGTTGAGCATCTTCGAGAGCTTGTTCTAATAGATAGGTTCTATCTTCCACGGCAAGCTCTAAATTTTCAGAATATTCTTTTAATACTTGATTTCGAAGATTTATGGCATCTAACATATCATTAAATGAAGTTGCTAAAATTCCAATTTCATCATTAGCATAAACGTGTGCTCTAATAGGTTTAGCTTGCTCATCCACTTTTATTTTCTGGGCCACAGAAACGAGATCGGCAAGTGGATTGAGTAATTTCTTTATTATTCTAGTCATCACTAAACGAGCGATAACTATTGCAATAATAATGCTGATAATTAGAGTAATAAAATGTATTTGCAGGCGATTTAAAATTGGTTGCCGGGTATATTCAATGTGAAGGTGTGCGATTATTTCATTGGAATCCATAATAGGCCTACATATTTGTTGCACTAATGACCAGTTAGACCTAGTAGAGTTACAGCTATTCAGGTGGTTAGCATTAAAAGGTAGCTTATCGGGATATTGGAATGTTGTATTTTTATCAACCAAAAAAATAGCGGAAAATGTAATTTCATTGTGATCTGTTAAAACTGCTAATTGACGATTAATCAGTGAATAGTCGTCAAATAAAATAGGGATTAAGAAGTCACTTGCATACTGTTCACTCAGAGTTTCAGCATCAGCATCTAGGCGAGAAAACGATAAATAGGTGCTGGTAAGTGTAAAAATAAAACTAAATAAGACCAGAGTTATAATAATATAGCGCGATATTAATTGGTTTAATTTGAAAGAAATTGTATTTTTTTTGATGTAATTATCCATACTATAAGTAAATGGCTTTCCATCTTTCAATATTTTTCATGACCCGATTATAGCAAAATAACACAGTCGCTAAAAGAAAGGTGAACCTAGGCTATATAAAGATAATTAACCTTAAATATCTAAGGTTTTTATATGAATTCTCGCTCTAAATTTGCTCAACTCCTCTCCCGAAAAAAGTTCTGTTCCAGGATGCATAACTGTGCCAGCACCACACGCAATACCGTAACGCAGTGCGTGGATAGGATCTTTGTGCAAGCTAAACCCTGTTACTAAGCCTGCCACCATTGAGTCGCCAGCCCCGACAGTGGTATTAATTGGAACATCTAATGCCTTAGCATAATAACTATTGTCAGGGCTGACTAATACAGCACCTTCATCGCCCAGAGAAATACACACATGAGTAACACCGCTCTGTTGGATTTGACGTGCTTCATTAGCAACATCATTTATAGTTTGTAGCTTACGGTTGATGATCGTTTCTAGCTCGTAGCGGTTGGGCTTGATTAGGAAAGGTTTAGCCTCAATGGCTAACCGTAATGAGTCTCCATGACTATCAACAACGGCTTTGCCTCCATTTTTATTGATACTATCTACTAATTCAGCGTATAAGCTACAAGGTACATTAGCTTGGCATGAGCCGGTAATAATGCCAAAACCTTGCCCTGTTAGGTTTATAAAATCATTAATGACACGCTCTAATTGCGCATTGGGGATAGGCGTGCCGGAATCAGTTATTTGATATTGCGTTTGAGATTCTAGTTCGATAATCGTGCTGTTGATACGGGTTTCTCCATCAACATATTCATAGTAGACATTATCTAGCTGATGTTCTAATAGACGTTGCAGTAGCTGTCCAACATCCCCTGCAACAATACAAAATGTATGTGCATCGATCTGCATTCGTTTCAATGCACGTCCAATATTGATACCATTACCACCTGGATCATGACGCGCAGCATCCGAGCGAGACTTTTGTTCAGGAATAAGTCGTGATACGTGATAGCTTACATCCAATGCAGGATTAAGGCATAGCGTAGTAATAGTTGATGAGGTAGACATAGTATTCATATACTCAATAATTTGAAAATTATCTTAATGATTAGCAAAATAACATTCTTTACATTAATTAAAAAGTAACACTATTTTGGTCCAAGCCACTTTTAACGCTATTGAAACTTCTATGCCTGACTTTAAGGCACGGCCACAGCAAGTCGAGATGAGTCAGTTTATTGCTGATCGAATGCAACAGCCTGAGCACGAACGTATAGCTGTTGTTGAAGCACCTACTGGTGTCGGTAAAACTCTGGCATATTTAGCCGGGGCAATTGATATCGCCCTTGAGCAGAAAAAGATGTTGGTGATAAGCACTGCCACGGTTAACTTACAACAACAACTCATACAAAAAGACTTGCCTCAATTTGCCAGTGCAACGGGCAAAGAGATTAAGTTTATTCAAGCAAAAGGGCGGCGGCGCTATCTTTGTCCGAGTAAATTAACAAGTGTGGTTAATGATGCTAATCAACAAGACTTATCGTTTGATGTTGATGCTAAATATCTGCAAGCCAAACGCCAAACACGAGTAAAAGAACTCTTTCAGCAGTGGGATACAGGCAAGTGGGATGGAGATAGAGATAGCCGAAGTGATTCGATAGAACCGGCTATTTGGCATGATATATCAACTGATTCAGAAGGCTGTGCCAGTAAAAGTTGCTCAAAGTATCAACGCTGCCCTTACTATATTGTGCGTCGTGAAATGATGTCAGCACAGGTAATTGTTGCTAATCATGACTTGGTACTAAGTGATGCCGATTTGGGTGGTGGTTTAGTCTTACCTAATCCTGAAGAAGTTTTGTTTGTGTTTGATGAGGCGCATAACTTGCCACAAAAGGCACTTGATCATGCTGCAAAGGCATTAAATTTTGCACAGCTATACCAAACCACAGAAACAGCAGATAGCGTTCTCAAAAAGCTAACGAAGGCACTGGCTTACCGACAACATGACTTTGGTTTTATGTTGATGGAGCTGCGCCGCGACTTACCAGGTGTAATTACTTTATTACAGCAAATGGAAACCTTATTAGAAAGTGATGACTTGGTACAGGATGTTATCTCTGGAAAATTAAGCGAGCCACGAATTTATTGGAAAAGTCCGTTAGTGAATGCCTTAATAACGCCTTGCCAAGGCCTATTTCAGCGTGCAAATATTATTTATAAGCATTACAAAGTGTTTGCCCAATGGTTAAAAGATGGTATCGAAACACAACAAGTTCCTAATAGAGTAGCTGAAGTGCTACTGCCTCAAGTCGGTACAGTGCAGAATATATTTGGTTATTTAATTGATTTTATGGGTCTGTTTTTAGATGAAGACAAGCCTAACTACCCGCCTAATGTACGCTGGCTCTCATATGAGAAGTTTGCCAAGGAAAAGACCTTAGTTATCAATGCTGGGCCAATGACGGCCGCTTACTTCTTAGAAAGTAGTCTGTGGAATAGGGCCTATGGTGCTGTGTTAACATCAGCCACATTGCGTGGTTTAGGCTTATTTCAACGTTTTCGGAGTGATTGTGGCTTAAAGCGTTTTAATGGAAGTCATTTTTTAGCCGTAAAATCACCGTTTAATTATCAACAGCAAGCGACTCTTTCTTTACCTGATATGAAAACACTGCCTAATGAGAATGTGGTTGAGTGGCAACGAGAAGTGGCATCACAACTCAGCACAATTATTAATAAACATGAAGCAACATTAGTGCTGTTTACGTCAAAAGTGGCGATGGATGCTATCTACCAACAATTGCCCAATAACATTAGCGATACAATATTATTACAAGGTGATAAATTATCGCCGAAGAATATGATTATTGAACATATTAGGCGTGTTGAAAGTGGGCAAGGCAGTATTATATTTGGTTTAGATCGCTTTGCTGAAGGTGTCGACTTGCCGGGCAAACTTTGTCAGCATGTCATTATTACCAAACTACCATTCCCTGTATTTACCCGACCGATAGAGCAAGCAAAACAAGAGTGGATATTACGTTCAGGTGGTCAACCTTTTGTCGCATTATCATTGCCTGCCGTGAGTGTGAGATTGATCCAAGCATGTGGTCGATTATTGCGTAAAGAAACGGATAGTGGACGGATAACCATCTTAGATCGACGTTTATTAACTAAAGCGTATGGTAAACAGTTATTAAAGCATTTACCGAACTATAAGATCGTTTAAAACAAAAAAGCCTTATCAAAATGATAAGGCTTTTATTGTATTCAAGATGATGTAAATCTTAGTCTTCGCGGCTAGTCACATCTAAAAGGTGATAACCAAATTGTGTTTTAACAGGACCTTGTACTGTATTTAATGGTGCAGAAAAAACAACTGCGTCAAATTCAGGTACCATCATACCTGGGCCAAACTCACCTAAATCACCACCTGATGCGCCAGAAGGGCAAGAAGAATTTTCTTTTGCAACCTTGGCAAAGTCTGCACCTTCTTCAATTTCTTTTTTAAGTTCGATGCAGATTTCTTCGCTATCTACCAAAATGTGTCTTGCTGTTGCTTTGGCCATGTTATTTCCTCAGTTGGATAAGTTTAAACCGATTATTATATCAATGATTATGACCTGAGTGTTAGCCAAGAATATGTAAGGTGTCACCATTAAAGGTAATGACATCACCATTAACAATTTTCTTACGCTTTTGGGTTTCCACATTGCCGTTGACAGTCACTAAGCCATTAGATATAACAATTTTCGCTTCAGCCCCGCTAGATGCTAAACCTTCAAACTTAAGTATTTTATATAATTCGGTTGGAGATTGTGTAAGAGTGACTTCTATTGTATCTGTGCTCATTGTTTGCCTGTTATGGTATTGAGTAGAATAAGATACTATGGTCGGATAATTTAAAGATAAAGTCAAAGGATAATGCAGGATGAGTACAGATAAAAATAAACGGTTAGATGATATTGTTGCTCAGTCTAAAAAATATCAGGCTGAACGTGAAGGCACATATAGGGAAAGATCGCTGAAAATGTACCCATGGGTATGTGGTCGCTGTTCACGTGAGTTCACGCATACCAATGTGCAAGAGCTAACGGTGCACCACCGTGACCATAATCATGATAATAACCCCGCGGATGGTAGTAACTGGGAGCTATTATGCATTTATTGCCATGATAATGAACATTCTCGTTATATCGAACAAGTGCGGTATGGTAACTCAGAAAATGACACATCGAAAAATACAACAACACATAATCCATTTGCCGCACTAGGTGATTTGCTTAATAAATAGACGAATAAAATGTGAAGTTGATCACGGAAGGTAATAAAAAAGTAAACTATTAAGCAAAGTGAGGGTTTGTTCTCATAAGCTATTAATGTAGCTATGTATCCTACGCCATATTAGGGCTTGTAAGGATAATTAAGATGAAAATTATAGTAAATTTATTTCAGCTATCGGCTATTGTTGCTATGTTATATCCGGCTTATTACATATGGGATCGCGACCAAGTCAATAACTTTTGTGACGAATTAAATGTTGGAATGAGTAAGCATGAGCTACTTACGCTAGCTGATAGTAACAATGTAAAGATGTTGGGGCCAGTGAATGAAACGATAGAAGGTGGGAAGTGGAAAGCATCAGTCTCTCCGGCAGTATCATCAAGCTATAGCTGTGTGATTAAGGGCATTGGCGCTACGGTTGCAACCTTTAAGATTGCTTATAAATAGAAATTTAACGCTCTGATAAGGTATCAGAGCGTTAATTATTGTCTTTGGATCAACCCGTCACGTAGTTAATCATAATACCTGCGGCAATGGCTGAACCAATTACTCCGGCCACATTCGGCCCCATCGCATGCATCAATAAGAAGTTATGAGGATCAGATTCTAATCCTAGTTTATTTGATACTCGCGCTGCCATTGGCACAGCAGATACACCCGCAGAACCAATTAATGGGTTAATACTTTGAGTGCCGCTGATCTTATTCATGAGTTTCGCCATGATAACACCGGATGCAGTACCGATAGAGAAGGCAAATAAACCCAAAACAACAATACCCAATGTTGTTAAGTCTAAGAACTTATCAGCACTCAGTTTTGAACCTACGGCTAAACCTAAGAAAATAGTCACTGTATTAATTAGTGAGTTTTGAGTTGTATTACTTAAACGATCAACAACCGCACATTCTTTCATTAAGTTACCAAAACAGAACATGCCTAGTAACGGTGCTGCATCAGGCAGCAAAAATGCCACTAATAATAGAAGAAGCAGTGGGAAAATTATTTTCTCACGAGATGAGACTTCACGCTGTTGAATCATCTTAATTTTACGTTCAGATTCAGATGTTAATGCACGCATAATAGGTGGCTGAATAAGTGGCACTAATGCCATGTATGAATATGACGCCACAGCAATTGCACCTAATAAATCTGGGGCAAGTTTACTGGCTACATAGATGGACGTAGGCCCATCGGCACCACCGATAATACCAATTGCCGCCGCATCGGCGAGACTTAATCCTGCAAAACCAGGAATGTTATAGATTGATAATAGAATGGCACCCATTAAGGTTAAAAATATACCAAATTGAGCGGCGGCACCTAGAAACAATGTTCTTGGATTAGCGAGTAGGGGGCCAAAATCAGTCATTGCCCCCACACCCATAAAGATAATGAGCGGGAATGCACCACTTTCAATACCAACGGTATAGAACATGTGTAAAACACCGCCAGCTTCAGCTAAACCTGCACCTGGAATATTAGCAAGCACACCACCAAAACCGATGGGAACAAGCAATAAAGGTTCAAAGTTTTTGTTAATGGCAAGATAGAGTAATAGCATGCCAATCATTATCATTAAGCCTTGACCAGCTGTCATTTGATAAAGACCAGAGTTATGCCATAACTGTAATAGTTGATCCATGAGTTAAACCTTTTTAGATATTTATTAAGCTATAGAAACAAGAAGATCGCCGACTTTCACGGTGTCATTAACTTGAACTGAGATAGATGAAATCGTACCCGCTTTTTCAGCAACAATTTGTGTTTCCATTTTCATTGCTTCAAGAATCACAAGTACATCACCTTCTTGTACTGTTTGACCAACACGGACTTCAATTTTCCAAATCGTACCAGCAAGAGGTGCTGAAACAGGATCGCCTGATACAGGAGCGATTGCAGCAGAAGCTTGAGGCGCTGCAACAGAAGTCATATTGCTAATGTCACCACCTTCGGCAACTTGCACAACATAGCTCTGACCATTCACTGCAATGGTATAAACTTCGTCATCTGACTGCGTACGCGTTGCCGCTTCAGCAGCTTCAAGCGTAGGTATTGGTTCAAATGCATTCGGGTTATCACGGTTGGCTAAGAATTTCAGACCAACTTGTGTGAATAATGCGTAAGTAAGTACATCGTCAATTTCACGCTCACCATCTTCAAGCTGAATATCATCATCACTAGCTATTTGACGTAATTCTGCTGTTAACTTATCCATTTCATCATCAATCAAATCAGCAGGGCGGCAAGTAATAACATCTGCACCATCTAAAATTCGTTGTTGAAGTTCTTCGTTATAAGGAGCAGGAGCTGCGCCATATTCGCCTTTTAAGACACCTGCAGTTTCAGTTGTTACTGTTTTGTAACGTTCGCCAGTTAATACATTTAATACGGCTTGTGTGCCAACAATTTGTGATGTTGGTGTTACTAGTGGAATAAAGCCTAAATCTTCACGAACACGAGGAATTTCTGCCAATACTTCATCAAAACGATCGCCAGCATCTTGGTCGCGTAACTGGCTTTCCATATTAGTTAACATGCCACCAGGAACTTGGGCATCAAGAATACGTGCATCAACACCTCTTAATGAGCCTTCCCAAGGTGCATATTTTTTTCTAACTTCGCGAAAGTAGTCTGCAACTTCAGCTAATAGCTCGGTATTTAAACCCGTTGCACGTTCAGTATCTTCAAAAATTGATACAACTGTTTCAGTGGCAGAGTGACCGTAAGTCATTGACATGCTAGAAAT
>DAOUSV010000075.1 GCA_030627065.1 Piscirickettsiaceae bacterium
AAAGTGCACGTTTGGTTGGTCATGATTTACCGTGGCTAAAAGCCTTACGCCTACAAGCTTTGGTACAGTTTAACGAGAAAAGATTGCCGTCTAAAAAAGAAGAAGATTGGAAATACACTAGCTTGTGGGAGTTATCCCAGCAGTCATTTGAGCATCAAGCACCAGAGACAGAATTAAGTGCAGATCAAGTGAATCAGGCGGCGTTATTAAAACAAAGTTACCGTGTTGTTATTATTGATGGTGTGTTTTCTACTACGCATTCACAACTGGTAAATTTGCCTGCAGGATTGACGATTAATTGTTTATCAGAGGGTTTAACGCAAGCTCAACCTCATATTAATAAGCAAATAGAGTTGGATAAAGCAGGGTTTAATGCTTTAAATACCTTATTGATGAATGACGGGGTTGTGATTAGTGTTGATAGCGGTGTTCAAGTCGAACAGCCTATTGAAGTATTGGTAATCAATACCGGAACAACCGAGGCTTTAGCCAGTCATTTACGTCATGTGATTGTATTGGCTGATAATAGCCAAGCGACGGTGATTGAACATTATATTGGCTTGAATGATGCTGTTTCATTGACTAATGTTGTCAGTGAAGTAGTTTTGGCGGCAGGTGCTGAGCTCGATCATTACAAGCTACAACAAGAATCAAGTAACTCCTTTCATATTGCGACCATGGCAGCAATACATGCAACAAAAAGCCAATGGCGCACTAGTAATATTGCATTAGGTGGCAAATTGGCACGCACAGATGTTCATAGCCAATTATTAGGTGGTGCGGCTCATGTTCAGATGGATGGCTTGTATTTGCTGAATAATGACCAACATACTGACACCCATACCCGTATTGATCATGCTGTACCAAATACCACTAGTGATGAGCTTTATAAAGGCATATTAGATGACAATAGTCACGGTGTATTCAATGGCAAAGTGATGGTGCACAAAGATGCTCAGAAGACCGATGCCAATCAACAAAATCATAATTTATTACTGTCGCGGAAGTGTGAAGTTGATAGTAAACCAGAAATGGAAATCTATGCCGATGATGTGAAATGTGGTCATGGTAGTACGGTAGGGCAGCTTAATGCCGATCATATGTTCTTTTTACGGGCACGGGGTTTAGATGAAGTTACTGCACGTAGTTTATTAACCTATGCATTTGCAACTGATGTACTAGATCGTATTCCATCAGTAACCATACGCCAAAGTATGGCCGCGATTATTGAGCAACATTTGCCTAAAGGTGGCAAATAAATGAGCAGCTTAGATTTAGCTAAAATCAGACAAGACTTTCCTATCTTGCACCAACAGGTACATGGTAAGGATTTAGTTTATCTTGATAATGCAGCAAGCAGCCAAAAGCCGGTACAAGTAATTGATGCAATTTCAGACTATTATCGAAAAGATAATGCCAATGTACATCGTGGTGTTCACAAATTAAGCCAGCGTGCGACGGATGCTTATGAAGGTTCACGTTCTAAAGTACGTGGCTTTTTAAATGCACAATCAGATAAAGAAATTGTCTTTGTACGCGGTGCAACAGAAGCGATAAATCTGATCGCTCAAAGTTTTGTTCGCCCTAAGTTGCTGGCCGGTGATGAAATTTTAATCAGCCATATGGAACATCACGCCAATATCGTGCCTTGGCAAATGTTGTGTGAACAAACGGGTGCTAAGCTTAAAGTTATCCCGATGACAGATGTGGGCGAGCTTGATTTATCGACACTTGATGAACTATTAAATGAACGGACTAAAATCCTTGCGGTAGGTCATGTTTCCAATGCACTCGGTACGATAAATCCTATTAAAGAGATGATTGCTAAAGCACATGCTAAGAATATCCCTGTACTGATTGATGGCGCACAAGCTGTGCCTCATATGGTGGTGGATGTACAAGATTTAGACTGTGATTTTTATGTGTTTTCTGGTCATAAGATGTTTGCGCCTACCGGTATCGGTGCGTTATACGGCAAGCAAGCATTATTAGAAGATATGCCACCTTGGCAGGGTGGGGGTGACATGATTTTATCAGTCAGTTTTGAACACACCCAATACAACGAACTACCGTATAAGTTTGAAGCTGGTACACCGCATATTGCCGGTGCTATTGGTTTAGGCGCGGCGATAGATTATATGCAAGACCTAGGTATTGCTAAAATCGCTCAACATGAACATGATTTATTAGGGGCGGCGACCGAGAAAGTTTCTGCGATGGATGGGGTCAGGATCATTGGTACTGCCAAAGATAAAGCCAGCGTTTTATCGTTTATGATTGAGGGTGTGCATCCACATGATGTCGGCACTATTTTTGATCAAGAAGGTGTGGCTATTCGTACTGGTCATCACTGTGCCCAACCGATTATGCAGTTTTATGGTATTCCGGCGACAGCACGAGCGTCATTTGCCTTTTATAACACAATGGAAGAAGTTGATGCTTTAGTGACGAGCATTAAGAAAGTACAGGAGTTATTCGCATGAGTTCAGCCGATTTAAGAGATCTTTATCAACAAGTGATCATGGATCACAATAAAAAGCCACGTAACTTTCGTGATATGGATGATGCTAACCATTTAGCACACGGTAATAACCCATTATGTGGTGATGCCTTAGTTGTGTTCGTTAAGTTAAATGGCGATGTGATTGAAGATGTCAGCTTTCAAGGCAGTGGTTGTGCGATTTCAGTAGCTTCAGCCTCGTTGATGACTGAAGCAATTAAAGGTAAAACATTGCAAGAAGCTGATGCGATTTATCAGCAAGTTCATAAGCAAATGACTGGTGAAGATGTTGACGCATCAACACTAGGAAAATTAGAAGTATTAAGTGGGGTAAAAGAATTTCCCGCACGAGTAAAATGCGCCACTTTATCATGGCACACAATGAATGCCGCTATGGATAGCGAGCACGATATTTCTATAACGACAGAATAAATAGGGCATACGATGAGCGAAGAATATTTTGAAGTAAGTCCGGAAGAGTTAAAAGAAGATGTGATAGAGATGTTGCAAACTATCTATGATCCTGAAATACCTGTTAATATTTATGAACTGGGTCTTATTTATGAGATTGAAATCAGTGAAGAGAATAATGTTGATATCAAAATGACATTAACAGCGCCGGGTTGTCCGGTTGCACAAACTTTTCCTGGTGATATTGAATCTAAAGTAAGCACCGTACCTAGTGTTAACGAGGTTAAGGTTGAGCTTGTTTGGGAGCCAACTTGGACTAAAGACATGATGAGTGAAGCGGCACAACTGCAATTAGGCTTCTTTTAAAAGGCAATGATGTGGATAACGACAAGCGATTAACTGGTTCTGAGTTATTAAATAATCCTTTATTAAACAAAGGAACCGCTTTTAGTGATGATGAGCGTAAAGCGCTAAAACTCACTGGATTATTGCCTAAGCGACATGAAACAATCGAACAACAAGTGTCGCGTTGTTATCAACAATTTTCAAATATCGAAAAGCCGATCGATAAATATGTTTATTTACGTGAATTACAAGAGACTAATGAGACTTTGTTCTATCGCCTAGTTCAAACATATATCGAAGAAATGATGCCGATCATTTACACACCTGTAGTTGGTGAAGGCTGTGAACGTTTTTCAGAGATTTATCGTCAACCTCGCGGTGTGTTTATTACCTATCCTGATCGTGAATCTATCGATGAGATTTTAGATAATGTCAGTAATGAAAATGTAAAAGTCATTGTTGTTACCGATGGCAGTCGTATTCTTGGCTTAGGTGATCAAGGTGCTGGTGGTATGGGTATCCCAATTGGTAAATTATCGTTATATACCGTTTGTGCTGGGGTTAATCCTGCATATACTTTGCCTATCACACTTGATGTTGGTACCAATAATCAGCAGTTATTAGATGATCCTGAGTATGTTGGCTGGAATCATAACCGTATAGAACCTCAAGACTATGATGCCTTTTTAGAGTCCTTTGTGACAGCAGTTAAAAAACGCTGGCCTGAAGCGTTATTACAGTTTGAAGATTTTGAGCAATCTAAAGCATTACCACTATTAAACCGTTATCGTGATGATATTTGCTGTTTTAATGATGATATTCAAGGTACTGCCGCAGTAACAGTAGGCACATTGTTGGCGGCAAGTCATGTTAAATCTGAACAGTTATCACAACAACGCATTGTATTTGTTGGTGCCGGTGCGGCAGGTTGTGGTATTGCAGAGCAAATTGTTGACCAAATGTGTGCAGAAGGTTTGAGTGAGCAGCAAGCGCGTAGCCAAATTTATATGGTTGGACGAGATGGCTTATTGATTGACGGGGATTCTTCAATCTTAGGCTTCCAACAAAATCTAGCCCAAAAGAAAGCTGATTTAACCGAATGGAAATATAGTGGTGATACAGCATCATTAATGGAAGTAATTCAGTTTGCCTCGCCAACAGTTTTAATCGGTGTTTCAGGGCAACCTGGATTGTTTACAGAAGCACTAATCAAAACGATGCAGCAAGCCTGTGAAAGACCCGTTATCTTTCCACTAAGTAACCCTTCGAAACAAATTGAAGCAAGACCTGAGCAGTTAATTGAATGGACAGATGGGCTAGCTATTATTGCTACTGGTAGCCCGTTCACACCTATTGAATATAAAGGCAAGTCATACCCAATTCCACAGTGTAATAACAGCTATATCTTCCCGGGATTTGGTCTGGCGGTCATTGCCGCTAAAATCACAAGAATCAGTGATGAAATGCTGATGCTTTCAAGTGAGATTTTGGCTGAAGCATCACCAGTAATCAAAACAGGGCAGGGTGCATTATTGCCACCATTAGCTGAGATTAGTGAACTAAGTAAAAAGATAGCCTTTGCGATTGCTAAACTAGCTCAAGAGCAAGGTCATGCACCTAAAATAAGCGATCGACAACTTAATAATGCAATAGAAGATAACTTCTGGTTGCCGGAATACCGTTAATATATACTAGTAAGTATCGAGCTTAATTTTAAAGAGTAAGAGTAGCTAAAATATAATGAATAAACGAAAAAGTATTTTACAAAGATCATCGTCTATTGTTGGCAAGGCATGTTTTTTATTGGCTGTTTTATGTGTCGTCGTTTTTTATTTTAAGGTTGAAGAACTAGGTATGCAGCATGTTATTTCTGCTAGCTTTTTAGCCTCAGCCTTTTTCTTGGTTTCTGTCGGTATTGTATTAACCGTCATTGGTAATACGGATATTCCAAGCTTTAAGGTAGAAGCTGTTTCAATCAGTCATAAAGATAAGAGTGAAGATAATACATAGGCGGATTAAATACCTATTGTCACATCATAATTAATCACTAGCTTTAAATATATGCCCCACTAAATTAGTGAGGCATATTATACGAGATAAGATCTTATCTTTAGCTTAACGAACTGTGTTGCTGTTGTAATTGGCTTAATGTTTGTTCCATTTCAGCCAATTTATCACGTTCTTTTTGAACTACTGCGGCAGGTGCTTTAGCCGTGTAGTTTTCATTATTTAATTTACCTGCTGATTGTTTGATGATTTTTCCTAGCTTGGCAATTTCTTTATCAAGACGTTGGAGCTCAGCATCTTTATCAATCAAACCTTCTAGTGGAATTAAGATCTCCATTTTTCCGACTAAAGCGGTTGCTGAAGCGGGTGCATCGCCTCCAAGAAGTTCAATTGATTCAAGGTTGGCTAAACGGCTTAGAAAGTCATAATTAGCGTTTAAGCGTGTGTTATCTGAATCAGAAGCACCTTTTAATAAAACAGGCAGTTGTTTTTTCGGTGGAATATTCATTTGTGAGCGAATAGAGCGAATACCGGTAATAAACTCCATCATCCATTCCATATCCGCTACGGCATCTTCATCAATCTTACTTTCATCAGCAAGCGGATAGGCTTGATGCATAATACTTGTGCCGCTATTTCCCGCTAATGGTGCCACTGTTTGCCAAATTTCTTCGGTAATGAATGGCATAATTGGATGTGTTAGGCGTAAGACGGCTTCTAAAACGCGAACTAAGGTACGGCGAGTACCACGTTTAGCCGCATCAGAGGCTTTATCATTGTTTAGAACAGGTTTTGACAGCTCTAAATACCAATCACAGTAGTTATTCCAAATAAAGTCATAAATACCTTGAGCGGCATGATCAAGACGATAACCATCAATAGCGGCTGTGACTTCTTTTTCGGTTGTTTGTAGGCGTGAGATGATCCAGCGATCAGCCAAGCTTAATTCAACATCATCGTTATCAAGTCCATTATCTTGCCCTTCGGTATTCATTAATACATAACGGGCGGCATTCCATAATTTATTACAGAAATTACGGTAACCACCAATACGGCTCATATCAAAGTTAATATCACGACCGGTAGAAGCAAGTGAGGCAAAGGTAAATCGCATCGCATCAGTTCCGTGGGCTTCAATACCATCAGGGAATTCTTTTCGTGTTGCTTTTTCAATTTTTGGTGCATCTTTGGGTTGCATCAAGCCAGTAGTACGTTTTTTAACTAATGACTCAAGATCAATGCCATCAATAATATCAATAGGATCAAGTACATTTCCTTTTGACTTGGACATTTTATGGCCCTGAGAATCACGTACTAAACCATGAATATACACTTCTTTAAATGGCACATCATCCATAAACTTCAAGCCCATCATCATCATTCTGGCTACCCAGAAGAAGATAATGTCAAAACCTGTCACTAGAACGCTGCTTGGATACCATGTGTTAACGGCATCGGAATTTTCAGGCCAACCTAAGGTTGAAAAAGGCCATAATGCTGATGAGAACCAAGTGTCAAGTACATCTTCATCTTGTCTCAGTACAATATCATCAGCTAGATTATTCTCAGCACGAACAGCAACTTCATCATGAGCAACATAGATATTACCTTGTTCGTCATACCATGCTGGAATGCGATGTCCCCACCAGATTTGACGAGAAATACACCAATCTTGAATACCATCCATCCAGTTGTAGAAGGTT
>DAOUSV010000023.1 GCA_030627065.1 Piscirickettsiaceae bacterium
GGATACAAACAAGCCACGATAATTTACCGTGGCTTGTTCTTTTAAACTAAACGCATTATTCTACTTATTAACAGTCACTACCGCTGCTTTAGGTAGAGCAACATCAATACTTTTTAGTAATGACCCCATACTATTTAATATACGGAACATTGCGAACATCTGGTCATATTGAGCATTAACTAGCGCTTGTCGAGAAACAAATACCTCATTCTCGGAATCAAGAAGATCGAGCAATGTTCTTTGCCCTAAACCAAACTGTTGCTGATAAGCATTACGTGACTTTTCACTTGATTGCACATGCAACTCAAAAAAGTTCATCTGATTATCCACCGTTTGTAATGCATTCCATGATAAGCGAACGCTTTGTTCAACTTGTCGGTGTGTATTATTGCGAATTTCCGCTGATTGATTAATTAAATGTGCAGTCTCTTGACGACGTGCTTTATCTTTACCGCCATTAAATAAGTTATAGCGTAAGCGAAACATAGCGGTCACGTCATTATTGTGACCATTCACACCATCAAGATCATTATTTGCAGTTGCTCCTAGCTCAAAATCAATACGAGGGTAAAAAGGAGATGCTGCAGTCTCATGTTGCGCGTAAGCTGATTCGACATCAGATTCAGCAGATTTTAATGTGGGATGATTATCTAGAGCTAGGTCGATCGCATCTTCCACTGTTTCCGGAATTCCGTTCCTTGGTGACTCAGGATCACTCAAACTGTCTGCGGCATCGCCGACAACTCGTAGGTAATTTGTTTCTGCATCTCGTAAATTGCTTTGCTCGGCAATCAAATTAGCTTTTGCTAATGCAACACGACCCTGGCTTTGATCCATATCCGCTTTGCGACCGACTCCTCGCTCACTTCGCAATGTAATTTGATCGTGGGTTCGTTCGTGTGCATCGAGATTTATCGAGGCTAAATCGACTAAACTTTGCTGACGTAGCACATTTAGATAGGCATCAACAGCTTCTAAAGCTGTATTTTCAGAGGCACCAAAAACACCATATGCTCGTGAATCTGTGCGCGCTTTCTGTCTACGGACTTCGTTTTTAGTCGCCATACCATCAAATATCATTTGACGTAAATTGAGACTTGCTTCATCACGATTCATATGAACATTTTTATGTCCATTTACTCTCGTTGTCGGATTATCACTAGATTCCCACCCCGTCCCTATTGCAAGATCAAGTGTCGGAAAGTAACCCGCACGCGCTTGTTTTACTTCCTCAGAAACGGCATTGCGCTCATTACTGACAGCTAATACATCGGGGTTAGTCTTGATTGTTGTATTTACAGCTTCCTGTAATGTTGCTGCGCTTACGGCTCCTGCAACAGCCAAACATAAATAGGAGGTAACTACAGCTAATAATTTAATTCTCATTATTCAAATCCCTATCTCAAAAATATTCACTGGGTTATGTACTACATTAATGCCGAATTGCATACTTACAATAACAAGTTAAGACCACTTATTACAAACCCACGCTAAGAGAGTGATTTTAAACGTAACATAAAGAAAGTCAAGTTCTTATCGCAAATCGCGAAAAAATATCGCCAGTGATAGGCGGTCTGGAATGTCCATTTTATGAAAAATGGTTGTTAAATGAGACTTCACCGTTCTTTCTGTGATCGCCATCTTTTTAGCAATTATTTTATTTGTTGCCCCATGGCTGACCAACTTAGCAGTTTCAAGTTCTTTCGGTGACAAAGAAGTAATCGCTTGTCGTTTCTGCTGATCTATTTCAGGAATATGGGTTAACTCATCTATCAACCCAGAAATAACATGACGCTCAACCCACACTTCACCATGAAGTACACCTTGTAAAGCGACGTCTAATTTTGACATGGGCAAGGTACTATCAAAATACCCCCTTGCACCATGCTTTAATGCTTCTATTTGAATTTTTATTGGTCGACTCGGCCCCATGACTAATATCTTACTCTCAGGCCAACGTGTTTTAAGAGATGCCAGCAAAATAATTTCATTAGATTCTAATACATCTTGATGGCATAAAATAATATTGGGCTGCATATCATTATTATTTTTTAGTACTGTGTCGACACTATCATGCCATGATATGGCGTAACTATCAGTTGATAGCTCCGCACTCATTGATTCACGCAGAATTCCATTAGCAAGAATTATATAGAGAATTGATTTAGTCATAATATTCCATATTTATCGTTCCCGTAATGCTTGATTTTTAGCTTTCAATATTGGCTTTAGTAAATAATCTAATACTGTTTTCTTCCCCGTTAGGATATCAACACTAGTTGTCATACCAGGAATAATATCTAACTGCCCTTTCTGTTTACTTTCAATATAATTATTTTCTGTTCGTAAATAAATCAAATAAAAACTTTCATCTTTCTCATCTGTAATTGTATCAGCACTAATACGCTCTAATTTGGCAGGTAAACCACCATAAATTGAAAAGTCATAAGCAGTTAACTTGACCATAGCATCCTGTCCTGGACGTAAAAAAGCGATGTCCGCAGGTCTAATTCTAGCCTCAATTAACAAGTTATCTTCTATCGGTACAATTTCAAGTAAATCCATACCGGGCTGAATAATGCCCCCAACGGTATTAATTTTAAGTTGCTTAATCGTTCCTTTTACTGGTGATCGAACCTGTGTCCGTGTAACACGATCCTTCAATGAAAATGTTGTTTCTTTTGTTCTTGATAGTTCAGCATCAACTTCACTCAACTGCATTGCCGCGTCTGTTTTAAAGCGTACTCGTTGCTCCTCAATCTTTTGCCGTACTTCATTTAAAGTCGATTGAATGCGCGGAGTGGCTAAACGATTTGCATCCATTTCCCCTTTTAAATCATTGGCGGTCCGTTTTAATCGCAATAATTCCACTTCTGACATTACACCTTCAGCAACCAAAGGTGCAGACATTTTTAATTCTTGGTCACTCAAACTATAACTACGTTGCAACTGCTTTTGTCGAGACTGTCTTTCTATCAATTCCTGTCTTCTCTGAGCAACTTGCTGATTTAAAACTCTAATAGTTGATGTTAGCTCTAATTGTCGGGCTGTATATAAAGCCAGTTCACTTACTGCCAGTTTAGGTTGTTCTGCTAAAATATTCTCTGGTAAAACTAATTTCGAGCCATCACGTTCAGCTTTTAAGCGTGTACTTCTTGCCAATAACTCAAAATATTTAAGCTTTGTTTCACGAAATGATGAAGAAAATCTCGTGTCATCAATTTTGAGTAAAATCTGACCTTTATTGACAATTTCCCCCTCGGCAACCAACACTTCGGACAGAATCCCTCCTTCAAGATTTTGTATTACTTGAACCTTACTGGATGGTATGACTTTTCCATCTCCTCGTGTTACTTCATCTAAGGTTGTTTCATACGCCCACCAACCTGCTGCACAAAAAAAAAGTAATGTAAAAAGTAATAATGAATGTCCAACTCGGTGAGCAGATTCTAAGGTAGCGGCACTGACTTCCGACATAAATTCAGCATCTTCAGGGTGTGTTCGCTTTAACCAAGCCATAACTTATCCTTTTGACACTTTAATATGGCCTTTTTTAAGGGCTGCTAAAACTTGATCGCGTGGGCCATCGGCAACGAGTCGACTTTGATCCATCACGATAATCCTATCAACCAAACTTAATAGCGATGCTTTGTGAGTTACGAGTAATAATGTTCTACCTTCTAAATTTTCTTTCAATTTAGCTTTAAACTGCTCTTCCGAGCTATTATCCATTGCATTAGTAGGTTCATCAAGTATCAAAACAGGTGGATCTAACAATAACGACCTAGCAATTGTGACACTTTGCCGTTGACCTCCAGATAAACCTTCGCCCCGCTCCCCGACCGGCATATCAAAGCCTGACGGATGCCGATTAACAAACTCTGTAACACCAGCGATTTCAGCCGCTTTTAATACAGCTCTATCATCTGCAAATGGTGCCCCCATTGTAATGTTGTCACGAATACTTCCAAAAAATAAAACAACATCTTGTGGAGCATAACCGACACTACGTCGTAAATCGACGGGATCAACCTGCCTAATATCCGTACCATCTAATAATATAGCACCTTCACTTGGCTCATAAAGACCTAATATCAATTTTTCAATGGTACTTTTTCCAGAACCTATACGACCAATAACTCCAATTTTTTCACCCGATTTAATTGTAAATGAAATATCAGTTAAGGCATCTAACGGTTGTTCTGGATAACGAAATGATACATTCTTAAACTCGATACCACCTTTAAAGTCTGGACGGTGAAGAAATTCTCGGCCAGAAGGACGCTCTACTGGAAGGTTCATCAAACTATTTAATGAACCTAGTGCGGCTTTTGATTGGTGGTAACGTGTCAAAATTCCTGCCACTTGTCCCATGGGTGCTAATGCTCGACCAGTTAATATCGTACAAGCAATCAATGCTCCCATAGTAATATCGCCGTCAGATATTTTATACACACCAAACACAACAACAGCAACAGAAGCCATTTGCTGTAAAAACGAGGTAAAATTGACTGCTATTGACGATAAAATACGAGCGCGTTGTCCATATTTTGCAATAAAGCCAACTGTCTGTTCCCACTTACGCTGAATGGGCGTCTCTGCGCCAATACTTTTGATAGTCTCCAAGCCAGTTAATGTTTCAATCAAGGTTGCACTTTTTTGCCCAGAATGACGAAATAAGTGCTGGATAGTCCGTCCAAGTGGTATCTGAATAATCAAGCTAACTAAAATAGCAAGAGGTATGACTGCAAGAGGAACATAAGCCAACTCACCACCGATAGTCCAAATAACAAAAATAAATAAGAATGCAAATGGTAAATCAATGAGTGTTGTTAATGTTGCAGATGTAAAAAACTCTCGGAATGATTCAAACTCATGCAAACTATTGGCAAAAGAACCAACAGAATTTGAACGAGAAGCCATTTTAACACCCATAACTTTCTCAAAAATGGTGGCCGATAAAATAACATCGGCCTTCTTTCCCGCCATATCAATAAAATAGCCTCGCAGTGACTTTAATAAAAAGTCAAAAACAAAGACAGTTGTTACACCAATAGCTAAAACCCATAAGGTTTCAATTGCGTGATTGGGGACGACGCGATCATACACATTCATAATAAACAATGGCGATGCTAATGCAAAACTATTCACTAGAATGGAAGCGATGAATACTTCTGCATATATTGGCCAGAAACGCAGGATAGTTCCCCAAAACCAATGTTTCGTGCGCGGTATTTCACTCTGTTCTGTTCGCTGATCAAAATGATGTACAGGTTTAATAAAAATGGCAAAACCAGAATATTGTTCTTTTAAATCAGGCAGTGCTATTTCTATTTCACCATCACCTGTTTCAGGAAAAATAACTGTCGCTGTCTTTTCTTTAAACTCTAAAACAATACATGCAGTGCCATTTTCCAAAAGTAATACGGCAGGTAATACTAAATTTGAAATTTTACGTAATGATCGCTTTACTGTTTTTGATGCTAAGCCCGCACGCTCGGCTGCTCTTGAAAATAATTTAGGCGTAAGCTTATTATCGATCAGTGGTAATCCTGCAATTAAGGATTCTGCACTATGTGGCTTATTGAGAATTTTTGCTAATAATGTCAGGCAACCTAATAATGGATCATCAAGTGTTTCCCGACTATCGTCAACGTCCCACTGCTGCTGTTTAGGTAAATCCACCGTTTGTTCTTGTCCTATTTCCATTACATAACAATAGTTGAAATTAATAGGGGTAGTGTCACAGTTTTTTACTATACTGTAAACCCCCGAGCTCTACGGGGTTTCCTCTGCCTTGTTAATTATGCTACTGTCCTCCGGCAGAGTTTAGCTTTTAAGGGATAGCATATGGCATATATTAACCGTAACAATGATGGACAAATTATTGCTGTATTTGAAACAAAACAAACTAACGATCAAGAATACTTACCGATCGACTCACCTGAACTAATTAATTATCTAACTCAAGTTAATCATGATGATTCCCCAAAAAAAGAACTATCAACATCCGATATATCCTTAATTCGGGTACTGGAAGATTTAATTAATACCTTGGTAGATAAAAAAGTTATTTTATTTACTGACTTACCGATTGCAGCAAGAGAGAAACTAGCTAATCGCGAAAAAATACGTGGTCATCTAAATAGTCTCGACAACCTTCTAGGAGATGATGAAGGACTACTCTGACTTTTTATACTTAACCAATTTTTCACGTTTAATAGGCGCGCTACCGACAATACGTTTCTTTTTCTTCGCATCAAAAGGATTGTCACCCTGCTTAAACTCAATCATTATTGGTGTACCGTGGAGTTTCAGTACATCTCTAAATGTATTTTCTAAATAGCGACGATAACTATTCGGTGTTGATACTGTTTGATTACCATGAATAATGATCCGTGGTGGGTTTTTACCGCCAAGATGTGCATAGCGAAACTTGATTCGGCGACCATGTACTAATGGTGGTTGATGATCAGACACAGCATCTTCTAAGACCCTTGTGAGCCTCGCTGTTTGTAACTGAGCCATTGCCGAAGCATAAGCTTGTTTTACCGACTTAAATAACAGACCAACCCCGCTACCATGTAACGCTGAAATGAAATGTGTATTAGCAAAATTTAAGAAAGGTAAGCGTCTTTCAATATTAGAAGTAACCCATTCCCGCTCATGCTTATCTAAACCATCCCACTTATTCACTGCAATCACAACTGCTCGACCACTTTGAAGAATAAGCCCTGCTAAATGCAAATCTTGCTCAACGATACCTTCATGGGCATCCAGTACCAATATCACTACATTGGCATCATCCAATGCTTGTAACGTTTTAACAATACTGAATTTCTCTAACATTCCAGATACTTTCGATCGTCTCCGCACGCCAGCGGTATCAATTAGAATATACTCAGTACCATCTTTTTCAAACGGAATATGGATACTATCTCGCGTCGTACCCGGCTCATCAAACGCCACAACCCGCTCTTCACCCATAATACGATTAATCAGCGTTGATTTACCCACATTTGGACGACCTAAAACTGCTAATCGAATCGTGTTACTCGTATCTTCTTTTTCGATCTCTTCAATGGCTATAATGTCAGGAACTTTCTGTTTCAAGGCATCGATTAAACTTGCCATACCTCGGCCCTGTGTAGCCGAAATGACTTCAGGATCGCCAAGACCCAATGAATAGAAATCAGCGGCCATAATTTCTTTTAGCTCGCCTTCACCTTTGTTTACAACTAAGATCACCGGCTTACCAATATTGCGTAAGTTCTTGGCAATCTCTTGGTCATCAGCAACTTGCCCTGAACGACCATCAACCAATAAGAACACAAGATCAGCTTCTTCAATAGCCAACTGTGCTTGCTTACGCATTAAATCAGATATATCGTCTGATTTTCCTGTTAAT
Source organism: Piscirickettsiaceae bacterium (assembly GCA_030627065.1). GTDB lineage: Bacteria > Pseudomonadota > Gammaproteobacteria > Nitrosococcales > Methylophagaceae. Next base: position 7,409 of record DAOUSV010000023.1, read on the forward strand.
CCACCGGTATCAATGACGATAAAATTAGTGTCGTACAGTGTGACATCGCCATAAATACGATCACGCGTTAGTCCTGAATAATCAGCAACTAAGGCGTCACGGCTACCCGTTAAACGGTTAAATAAGGTTGATTTGCCGACATTAGGTCGACCAACAAGAGCGATAATTGGCTTCATGTGTTTAATGCACTCGTAATACGGTGAGACTACCATCCGTAGCAGTAATAAAAACTAATTCGTTGTTAACAACAGGTTTGCTACGAATTGGGGAGCTTGCTACTTTTAATCGAGCAACAAAGTGACCGTCTTGACGTGATAGTAGGTGAATATACCCTTCCAAATCACCGACAATCACATTATCACCGACAATAACCGGTGCAGTTCCTCTACGACGTAATAATCGTGTTTGACGCCATAACGCGTCACCTGAACCATCTTGTAGTGCCCATACATAGCCATCATTATCGGTGACATAAACAGCATCACCCGAAATAACATCAAGGCCTGACCGAGAAGACATATCTCGTGACCAAAATTTACGTCCAGTATCCAAATCCAAGGCTGCAAGTTGACCATTGTAAGCAACTACATAAACAATGCCATCTTTCACAACAGGCTCTGAATCAATATCTACAATACGATCAAGCTCAGTACGGCCTCGCGGTATGGTGACACTTTTTTCCCAAACGACTTTGCCATCACTAATAGATAATGCAACTAATTTACCATTCGCATAGCCAGCAATTACTTTGTCTTCAGCTATTATTGGTGCACTAGCACCACGTAAACTTAATAATGGCACTGCACGCTGATAACTCCATAACACCGAACCATCGCTGACCGATAGGCCATTTATTTTCCCGTCAGATGTTCGAACAATTGCAATGCCCATCGCCACTTTTGCAGGTGCCAAAACTTCACTACTTAATGTCTTTTTCCAAAGTAAGTCGCCATTGCTTTCATTCAATGCAAAAAGTTCACCCTCATAAGTACCAATTAAGATTAAACCTTCGCCACCACCAGCGCCCGAAGATACGGGAGCATCAAGCTCAACACGCCATAATGATTTGCCTGTTTGAGAATCGTAACTACTAACTTGACCTTCATAATCAACAGAAACGGCTATATCACCTTGAAGCCATATGGAAAAATCATCATAATCATTACTAGCTCCCTCACCCGTATTAGCTGACCAAACAGTCTGTTGCTCAAACTCTGCTACAAACTCGACCAATTCAGTCGGTGGCGCTTCATAAGTATCTGACTCAAACCAGCTATTTACTGTATCAACTGTACCGCAAGCAGCTAACATCATCAGCATTAGCAATGAAATACTGTTGCGTAATACCTTAGTCATTTTATGCACCAGCCATATCATCAAGCTTAAGTTGCAATACTTGTTGACGAGGCTCACCTTGATCTACTCTTAGCAATGCAGCTTGGTAAGCGGCTCTAGCTTGAGACTTTTCATTCTGCGAAGCATAAATATCGCCACGTAATTCTGAGAATAATGACTCAAATGCCTGTGACTCTGATTGTTCTATCAATGTTAATGCCGAGGCATAGTCTGATTCTGTAAATAAGCATTGCGCTAAACGTAAGCGAGCTATTTCTACCTGACCTGTCAGTTTCGCATTCGATATAACCCATTCAAGGTATGTCTTTGTTGCTGTTACGTCACTATCATTTAGTGATTGCTTTGCCATTTCAAGGGCTGCGAATACAGCATAAGGCGTGCTAGAAAACTCACTCAATAATTTTTGAGTCGCATTTTCTGCTTCTACTTTTTTATCATCCGCTAAAAATGAAACAAGTTGCTGATAATGACTAGATGCAGACTCAGACTGTGTGTTTTGATGTGCAGTCCAGTAGCGCCCACCGAACAAAACGGATAAGCCGACGATGCATGCTACGGCTACAGATATCCCGTTATCACGCCACCATTGCTTTATCTCTTCGCCTTTTTCTTCATCTGATGCGTATATATCCACGCCATTCTCCTAGAATTTGTTTCAAAGCATAGTACTTAAAGGCGGTAATTATACGTTAAAGTGCTTATAAATGTAGATCTGTTCTATCCATACAATGCTACCGCACCATCATGGAACAACAATCCCAAGCAGGCACTCTTACAGTGCATTAATAAAGCTGAATATTCCTCGTATCTAGCTAAACCCTTGTTTTTAATTACTGTTATATTTTGGTGCATTTTTTGCTCAATATTCATCATATTTGACTCCTTTAATATTGGAAATTATTGTGCAAAACACGACTGATGTTCTCTTTATTCTTCTTGGCGCTATTATGGTGCTCGCCATGCACGCTGGTTTTGCCTTTTTAGAAGTCGGTACGGTTCGTAAAAAAAACCAAGTTAATGCCTTAGTCAAAATCATTATGGATTTTTCTATTTCTTCCATTGCCTATTTTTTCATCGGTTATAGTATTGCCTATGGCATTAGCTTTTTTGAAGCTGCACCCGTTTTAGTCGAGAATAGTGGCTATGAGTTAGTTAAATTCTTTTTCCTTCTCACTTTTGCAGCAGCTATTCCAGCTATCGTTTCAGGTGGTATTGCTGAACGCTCTAAATTCAACCCTCAATTAATTGCAACATTTTTCCTCGCTGGCTTTATCTACCCTTTATTTGAAGGCATTAGCTGGAATGGCGCATTTGGATTTCAAGACTGGTTAGCCGCTAGCTTTGGTGCTGGCTTCCATGACTTTGCAGGCTCGGTCGTTGTTCATGCTGTCGGTGGCTGGATCGCACTTGCAGCGGTATTACTCCTTGGCCCACGCCACGGTCGTTATGGTAAAAAAGGTGAAATATATGCCCATCCACCATCAAACATTCCTTTTCTTGCATTGGGAGCTTGGATCTTAACCGTTGGTTGGTTTGGCTTTAATGTTATGTCCGCCCAAGCTATTGAAGGTATCAGTGGCTTGGTCGCAATCAACTCATTAATGGCCATGGTTGGCGGTACATTAGCTGCATTTATAGTCGGCCGTAATGATCCTGGTTTTGTCCATAATGGTCCATTAGCGGGCTTAGTTGCAATTTGTGCTGGCTCAGACATAATGCACCCACTTGGTGCGCTAGTAACAGGAGCAATTGCAGGTGGATTGTTTGTATATATGTTTACCATCACCCAGAACAAGTGGAAAATTGATGATGTGTTAGGTGTATGGCCTTTACATGGACTTTGTGGCGTCTGGGGAGGAATCGCAGCAGGTATCTTTGGTCAGGTAGCTTTAGGTGGCCTTGGCGGTGTTAGCTTAACATCACAACTTATAGGTACGGCACTTGGCGTTACCATTGCTTTTGTTGGTGGCTATATCGTCTATGGCACACTCAAGAAACTGATGGGCTTACGTCTAACTCAAGAAGAAGAATACAATGGCGCAGATCTAAGTATTCATAAAATCAGTTCAACACCAGCAACCGATTAATTAAGAAACCGTATTATCCGATAGCTCTTGTTATCGGATAATGCCGCCTTCTTGTTCTTTTAAGAAGGTAATTAAACTATCGAGCTCATGATCTTCTTGCGTTATTTCCAGCAACTTCAATCCAGCTTCTTCAACTCGCAACCCTTTACGATAAAGCAGTTTATATGCCTGACGAATATTCTTAATTTGAACATCAGAAAAATCTCGTCGACGTAAACCTTCTACATTCATACCTATTGGTTTTGCCATATGGCCTGACACTAAAACATACGGAGGTACATGTCTAGAGATAACACTCGCCATCGCACTAAATGCATGGGAGCCGATATGATTAAACTGGCTCACCAATGTAAACCCGCCTAAAATAACAAAGTCATCAACAATAACATGACCTGCTAATGACGAGTTATTGGCCAGAATATTGTCACTGCCAATAATACAATCGTGAGCGATATGTACATAGGCCATAATCCAGTTATTATCAGCGATCTTAGTTAGACCGCCACCTTGCACTGTGCCACGATTAATAGTGACATTTTCACGAATCAGGTTGTTATTGCCTATTTCTAGAGTGGTTGCTTCACCAGCATATTTTTTATCTTGAGGTTCTTCGCCAACCGATGAAAATTGGAAGATCGTATTACCTGTTCCAATTTTTGTTGGGCCATTAATAACAACGTGTGACTTGATATCACAGCCCGCTCCGATTTCAACATCAGCACCAATGATTGAATAAGCACCAATGCTAACACCGTCAGCAATAATAGCTGAAGGGTCAATAATCGCTGTACTATGGATCATTTAGGCATTTCTTGATCTACGCACATAATATCAGCGCTAACCACCAGCTCTCCATCAACAGTTGCTCTACCGCTAAACTTCCACATATTACGTTTATTTTTTACTAATTTCACTTCTAGTTTAAGCTGGTCTCCAGGTTCAACAGGTCTTCTAAACCTCGCATTATCAATACCAACAAGATAGTAAAGCGCGTCATCTGAACGTAAATCAGAATATGATTTAAACGCTAACAAGCCTGTTGCCTGAGCTAATGATTCTAATATTAGTACACCCGGCATAATAACGCGCTGCGGGAAATGCCCTGTAAATTGGGGTTCATTAAACGTAATATTTTTAATACCAACCAGTGATTCGCCTGGCGTAAAGTCAAGAACCTTATCAATCAACAAGAAAGGGTAGCGATGAGGCAAGAGTTCTTGGATTTCATGAATATCTATAGTGTTCAAGGTATATCCTTAGCTGTTTATTTTTAATGTGTGTTTTTGTTGAGGCTAAACTTAAAAAACACGTATCTTACTTCTTATTCAATATTTCTAACTGTTTCACACGTTCTGCAAGTTTATCCATTTGCCTGTAACGTATTACATTTTTATGCCACTGTTGCACAGGTTCAGCGGGAATGCCTGAAGAATAAACGCCAGGCTTAGTAATAGACTTGGTGATCATGCTCATTCCCGACATCTGTACACCATCACAAATTTCGAGATGACCACTAATACCAACCCCACCACCGATTATACAGTTTTGACCAAGCTGTGTACTGCCTGCAATACCAGTACATCCAGCAATGACGGTATTATCACCAATAACAACATTATGGCCAATTTGTATTTGATTATCTAACTTAACACCATTACCGATAGTCGTGTTGTCAATTGCACCTCTATCAATCGTTGTATTTGCACCGATCTCAACATCGTCACCGATGTCGACACTGCCAATCTGTGGGACTTTTATCCATTTACCTTTATCATTAGCAATACCAAAGCCATCAGCACCAATAACAACTCCAGAGTGAATAAGCCCATTTTGACCAATACTAACAAACTCACATAGCGTAACATTAGCTACCAGCTGGGTTGCCTTTCCTACTTTAACGCCTCGTAGAAGTACACAACCAGGCCCAATAATGACATTTTCAGCAATCTCAACATCTGACTCAATAACAACATGAGCACCTATAGAAGCACTAGGATGAATGTTACTCACGGTATCAACGGATGCTGTCGGATCAATTCCCTTTGGCCTTTCAATACTGGGATTTAATAAACTCGCGGCTTTAGCATAAGCAACATAAGGGTCATCAACAATAATGGCATGATTCGGCACATCTAAAACCATGCTTTCATCAACTATTACTGCACCAGCATTTGTACCAACTAAATACTTTTTATACTTTTTATTTGATAAAAAGCTAATTTGGTCTAGCTTTGCAGCTTGCAATGTTCCAATACTGTTAACTTGAAATGTACCATCCCCCCTAACAACACCATCAATATGCTCGGCTATTTTATCCAAAGTCCACACCGTTGATGCCGCCTATTATTTTGCTTTAAGAAGCTCTAATACTTTTGGAGTCATATCAACTTTATCACTCGCAAAAATAACACCTTGATAAATAACCAAGTCATAAGATTCTTTTTTTGCTAAATCAACGATAGTTTGTGCAATATTCTTTTCTAATTTACGTAATTCTTCATTACGACGAATAGATAAGTCTTCACTATATTCAGCTTGTAAACGTTTTAATTCACGCTGCTCACTTAAAATAGCGCGTTCTTTTATTTTCCGCTCATCTGCACCTAAAATAGCACCATCTTGTGCCAGCTTCTGCTGCTTAGAACGTAATGATTTTAATTTACTTTCTAATGACTTACTACGTGAAGAAAATTCTTTTTCTAATCGAGCTAGGGCTTTTGCTTTTTGAGGTGACTTTTCAAGCACAGCACCCGCATTGACAACACCAATCTTTAATTCGGCAGCATTAATTGATGTTGTTGCTAAAACTAATGTCACAAACAACACTATAAATTTAATATTTTTCACTCTTTTCTATCCTCAAAAATAATTTAATTAAAACGTTGAGCCTAATGAGAACTGGAAGCTCTCCTCTTCATCATCTGCTTGCTCATTAAATGGCTGTGCATAACTAAATGACATTGCACCAAATGGTGAGATCCAAATAGCTGACAAACCAGCTGAATAGCGTAACAAGTCGGCTTCAAAATCTTGGCCATCAGCATAAACATTACCAAAATCAGCAAAGGCACTCAACCTAACTGATCGTAATTGTTTTTTCAGGAATGGTATTGGGAAAATAATTTCAGCTCCCCCCGTTACTAATAGATTACCACCTAGAGACTGTTCATCTTCTTTAACACCTAATGTATTAGACTTAAATCCACGAACACTTCGTATACCACCCGCATAAAAGTTCTGGAAAAATGGAAGACCTTCAGTATCACCATAACCATCTCCATAGCCAAGATTTCCATGTAGGGCCATAGTTAATGATTCTGTCATTGGATGATACCAATTATTTTTATAACGCACTTTATAATACTGTAATGACCCACCTGGAACGGCAGAAGGGCGGTATTGGACTGCGCGGGCCCGGTGAAACCCAGCTCGAAACCGATCGACGCCTGTTGGCCAAACGGATCAAGTATCTGAATAATCGCCTGAGCAAGGTTGCCCGCCAACGCCAGCAAAGTCGGCAGGCGCGAAGCAAGGCGGAGGTCCCCACCGTTTCAGTGGTCGGTTATACCAATGCC
>DAOUSV010000190.1 GCA_030627065.1 Piscirickettsiaceae bacterium
AATGCAGGTGATGAAGCTTCTGTTATCTTGAACGAAGTTGCAGCTGGTAAAGGTAACTTCGGTTACAACGCAGCAACAGGCGAATATGGCGACATGATCGAAATGGGTATTCTTGACCCAACTAAAGTAACGCGTACAGCATTGCAAAATGCAGGTTCAGTTGCAGGCTTAATGCTAACAACTGAAGCGATGATTGCTGAAGCACCGCAAGAAGCCGGTGCTGCACCGATGCCTGATATGGGCGGTGGTATGGGCGGTATGGGCGGCATGATGTAAGCTGTCTTTTTGTCCTCTGGCGGTGTTGGATAAGGTTCTGCGCTCCTGATGTATTAACATACACTGCGGTGCTCAAACATTATCCGCCTAACCAGAAAACAAAAATCTTAGCTTTTGGTATTAATTAAAATAATACCAATAAGTTAAAAACTGAAAAGCCTCAATCATTTATTTGATTGGGGCTTTTTTGTTTTTAAATTATGGTTATGCGGTAAGATAAACAATTTATGTGTGTACCTAAAATTGAGGGATAGATGGTAGCTAAGAATCAGTTTTCAGCACAATGGCAACAGTTAATATCGAATAACTCTTTAGCTGAGTCGGCAACGATGGTGTTATTAGGCAGTGATTATGTAACTCAGTGGGGTGAGCGCCATGCTGAGCGTGCAAAGGAATTACTTATTTCGGGTGATATTTCTATCATTTATGATGCAGGTGCTTATTCGCAACGATTAAGATTGATGTTGGATGACGTTGCCGATGAAACGATGCTTCACCAAAAACTCCGTCATTTCCGCCAACGAGAAATGGTTCGCATTATTTGGCGTGATTTGGCTGGTTGGTCTGATTTAGCCGAAACAGTACGAGACTTGTCGGCAATGGCTGATGCATGTATTCAGCAGTCTTTAGCTATTCTACATCAATGGCAGGTCGGTGCTTTAGGCATGCCTTGTAATACGGACGGAGAAGAGCAGAAGTTAGTTGTATTAGGCATGGGTAAGTTAGGTGCTGGTGAGCTTAATTTATCATCGGATATTGATCTTATTTTTACCTATCCCGATAGTGGTGAAACACAAGGTGGTCACAAGTCTTTATCTAATGAGGAATTTTTTACGCGCTTAGGTCGCAAGTTAATTCAATCATTGGATAATGTGACGGTTGATGGCTTTGTATTTCGGGTCGATATGCGCCTACGTCCTTTTGGTGACAGTGGTTCATTGGTCGCTTGTTATGATGCAATGGAAGATTATTATCAAACACAAGGTCGTGAGTGGGAACGCTACGCCATGATCAAAGCGCGAACAATTACAGGCACTACACAAGCTCAAAAAGAGATCATCGCTTTACTTCGCCCCTTTGTTTATCGACGCTATTTAGATTACGGCGTGTTTGATTCATTGCGTGAAATGAAGTCGATGATTGCCGGACAATTACGCCGTAAGGGTATGGAAGACAATGTTAAGCTCGGCGTGGGAGGAATTCGTGAAATTGAGTTTATAGGTCAAGTCTTTCAGCTGATTTATGGCGGGCGAGATAAACCCTTACAGCAACGTCCTATTCTGACGGTTTTAGATTTATTAGCAGAGCGAAGTGTGTTGTCTACATATGCGGTTGATGAACTCAAATTAGCCTATGACTTTTTACGACGCACCGAACACCGTATTCAGGCATGGGCAGATCAGCAAACCCATTTATTACCAAAAGATGATGAGGGTAGAACGCGGATCGCAAGCTTGATGGGCTTTGATAATTGGCTTGAATTTATGACTGCATTAGATGAGCATCGCAAGCGAGTACAAGAGCACTTTGAACAAGTATTAACGATACCGCAGTCGGAAGATAATGCCAGCGATAGTATGTCCTTCTTTACATCAGGCGATGATGAAAGAATTGAACGCCTACAACAATTAGGTTTTGTTGATGCACAAGCTTGCCTAGATTTATTAGAAAATTTGTTTAATACACACGGTTGCCGAAATTTGGGCACGACAGGGCGCGAACGCTTAGAAAAGTTATTGCCTTTATTGGTGCAAGCAGCAGCAAATGTAAGTAATGCTGATCAATGTTTATCACGATTAATACCGCTATTAGAGTCAATCATGCGCCGTTCAGCATATATGTCTTTATTAATAGAAAATTCATTAGCATTGTCACAATTGGTTAAGTTGTGTGCAGCTAGCCCGATGATCAGTGGGAAATTAACACGCTATCCGGTGTTATTAGATGAGCTATTAGATCCTAGAAGTTTATACGATGTACCTGATCGAGAAATGCAGAAGAAGTCGTTAGTTAGTAGCCTTGCATCAACCGATAAATCAGATTTAGAACAGCAAATGTATTTACTACGAGAGTTTAAGCAAGTCTCATCATTACATGTTGCCGCAGCAGATATTACCGATGTTTTACCACTAATGAGAGTTGGCGATCAGCTAAGTGAATTAGCGGAAATTGAGCTTGAGCAGGTGATGCAGTTAGCATGGCAACATTTAGTAACCAGACATGGACGGCCACCCTGCACGCAAAATGATGATCTTA
>DAOUSV010000025.1 GCA_030627065.1 Piscirickettsiaceae bacterium
ATAGCGTGGCCGAAGGCGAATCAACGATCATTGAAACTGTGTTCGAAAATCGATTTATGCATGTGCAAGAAATGCAACGCATGGGTGCAAATCTGCAAATTGAAGGTAATACCGTTGTTTGTCATGGAGAAGAGAAATTAACTGCTGCACCAGTAATGGCAACAGATTTACGTGCGTCAGCTAGTCTTGTCTTGCTGGCATTAGTGGCGGAAGGTTCAACCGATGTTGAACGTATTTATCATATCGATCGTGGTTATGAATGTATCGAAGAAAAATTACAGCAATTAGGGGCCAAGATTCGTCGTGTTCCTTGTTCGGTGAGAGGGTAATATTATGCTGACATTAGCCCTATCGAAAGGCCGTATTTATAAAGAAACGTTACCGTTATTAAAAGCGGCAGGTATTGAACCGCTTGATGATCCTGAAACATGTCGCAAGCTGATTTTAGATACAACAAACCCGAATGTTCGCTTGATTATCGTGCGAGCATCCGATGTACCTACCTATGTTGAATATGGTGGTGCTGATATTGGTGTGGCTGGTAAAGATGTATTGCTTGAGCATCCGAATGCCGAGCTCTATGAACCGATTGATTTGAAGATTGCCGAGTGCAAACTGATGACTGCGGGCCGTGAAAATGAAGAAGAAATCACGGGTCGTTTAAAAGTGGCCACAAAGTTTGTTGAAAGCACACGTCGTTTTTATGCCGATAAAGGTCAGCAGGTTGATATCATTAAGCTGTATGGCTCAATGGAATTAGCTCCGTTAGTGGGCTTGGCTGATCGCATTGTCGATGTGGTTGATACCGGTAATACTTTACGTGCTAATGGCCTAATACCGATGGAACATATTGCGGATATTAGTTCACGTTTAGTGGTAAATAAAGCATCAATGAAAATGAAACATGCTCAAATACAGAAGTTTATTGAGCAAGTTCGTAGTGCGGTAGAAGAAAGAAATAATGATTGATATTAAACGATTAAACAGTAGTGATGATAACTTTTGGTCTGAATTAGAAGCTGTTCTAGCGTGGGAAGCTACGTCAGATAATGCAATTGGCGATACGGTTAAGGACATTTTGCATCAAGTTAAGACTAAGGGTGATGAGGCTGTTTTAGAGTTTACTCGTCGTTTTGATCGCCTTGAAGTGGATAGCATGGCTGATCTAGAAATATCCTTATCACGAGCAGAAGAAGCTTTAGAATCTATTCCTGTAGAACAGCGCCAAGCATTAGAAACTGCGGCAAAACGGGTGCGTAGTTACCATGAACATCAAAAACAAGAATCATGGACCTACACAGAAGATGATGGCACTGTATTAGGCCAACAAATTACTGCTATAGATCGTGCAGGCTTATATGTGCCAGGTGGTAAAGCGGCTTATCCTTCATCGGTATTAATGAATGCGATTCCAGCTAAAGTTGCGGGTGTGCAAGAGTTAATTATGGTGGTGCCAACACCTGATGGCATTGTTAATGATTTGGTTTTAGCAGCCGCTGCAATTGCTGGTGTTGATCGGATCTTTGCTATTGGTGGCGCACAAGCTATTGCGGCTCTCGCCTATGGTACTGATACGATTCCACGAGTTGATAAAATCGTGGGTCCGGGTAATATCTATGTGGCAACGGCAAAAGGCATGGTATTTGGTACTGTCGGTATTGATATGATTGCTGGCCCGTCAGAAATTTTAGTTATTTGTGATGGTAAGACTGATCCAAACTGGATTGCAATGGATTTATTCTCACAAGCTGAACATGATGAAGATGCTCAATCTATCTTAGTGTCAGATGATGCTGAATTCTTAGAAAAAGTAAAACAAGCCATTGATGAATTATTGCCAACAATGGAGCGTGAAGCGATTATCAAAACATCGTTATCCGATCGTGGAGCATTAATTTTGGTTAAAGACTTAGATGAAGCGGTTGAAGTTGCAAACTTTATTGCTCCTGAGCATTTAGAATTATCGGTTGAAGAGCCTATGATAATGTCGAAGAAAATACGCCATGCCGGTGCTATTTTTATGGGACGTTATACGGCCGAAGCTCTGGGTGATTATTGTGCTGGTCCTAATCATGTTTTACCGACATCACGTACCGCACGCTTTAGTTCACCACTAGGTGTTTATGACTTCCAGAAACGTTCTAGTTTGATTCAAGTCTCAGAGCAAGGCGCTCAAACACTAGGACAAATTGCTTCAGTATTAGCGCGAGGCGAGAGTTTAACTGCTCATGCTCGTTCAGCTGAATATCGTCTTAACAAGGATTAAATATGAGTCGCTTTTGGAGTCCAATTGTTCATAAGCTAGAACCTTATGTGCCTGGAGAACAGCCAAAAGTTGCTAATTTGGTGAAGTTAAATACAAATGAGAACCCTTATGGGCCATCACCAAAGGTATTAGAAGCAATAAAGTTTGAGACTAGCGACAAGCTTCGATTATACCCTGATCCTAATGCAACACTGCTTAAACAAGCTATTGCTGATTATCATGATATTGATACAGCACAAGTCTTTGTGGGTAATGGTTCGGATGAGGTCTTAGCTCATATTTTTCATGCTTTATTCCAGCATGAAGCGCCCCTATTATTTCCTGATATTACCTATAGTTTTTACCCTGTTTATTGCAAGTTATATCAGATTGATTATCAGACAATACCTCTGACAGATGCGTTGGCGATTAATTTAGATGATTATAAACAACAAAATAGTGGCATTATCTTTCCTAATCCGAATGCGCCTACCGGCCGCTTATTGGCACTCTCTGAGATAGAAGTATTACTTCAGGTGAATACCGACTCTGTTGTTGTCGTTGATGAGGCTTATATAGATTTTGGTGGTGAGAGTGCCATTACTTTAGTTAGTAAATATCCTAATTTACTAGTGACTCAAACCTTGTCTAAATCACGATCGTTGGCTGCCTTGCGAATTGGTTTCGCTATTGGTCATCCAGAATTAATTGAGGCATTAACCAGAGTAAAAGATAGCTTTAATTCTTATCCATTGGATAGTTTAGCAATTAATGCCGCGGTAGCTTCATTTGATGATCAGGACTATTTCAAGAAAACGTGTGATAAAGTGATCGCCAGTCGAGATGGGCTGATAACAGAATTACATTCACTGGGTTTTGATGTATTACCTTCAGCTGCAAACTTTATTTTTGTGAAGCACGTAAATTATGATGCCGGAGAGTTAGCTGCCGGCTTACGAGAGCAAGGAATTATCGTTCGTCATTTTAAACAAGATAGAATTAGCCAATATTTACGTATTACGGTTGGCAGAGATGATGAAAATCAACAACTATTGGCAATTTTAGATACCTTAGTAGATTAAGCTTATCTTGTGAGAAGTTGTTGCAAGCGAGCTAAATCTGCAGCGTATTGCTCGGTTAATTGTTTGGCTTTAAGGTTTAGCTGTTGAATTGCATCTTTATTATTTTTAATATTATCTTTATTAGCTTGTAAACGTTTCTTTAAGTTATCACTAAGTGCTTGTCCTGCTAACTCTTGCTCGGCTGCTTGCTGTTGTAATGTGTAAGAATATTTTTCACTTTTATCTAAAAGTGCTTCTGATTTTTTCATTTGTGTTTGGTTATATAATAACGCACTGTCACGTTTCTTGATTAAGTCTTCTTCGGTAGCATAGCTAATCAGTAAATTTTTATCGAAGGTGGCTTGCTGTTGTTGTTTCTTACTCTCTTCTTCTGCTTTAATTGCCGCTAGACGATTAATTTCTTTTTGTTCAGAAATTTGGCGCTCTTCTTCTGCTATTTGTTCCGCAGTCAGTGCGGGTGGAATACGCTCAATAAGTCGTAATGACTTATCATCAAGAATGTCATAACCTTTCTGGGCCGCCGATGGCGGTAAGCTCCGGCTGGTCGTTGATATGCCATCCTCATCAAGGAAACGATAGAGAGGACCTGCATTACTTGTTAGGCTAAGAGTCGATAACACAGCCGTTATCAGTATAATATTTAGTTTATTCATATTCATAAGCTCTATTCTAGAGGGAGATAGCAAAAAGGTGAACCTATTCGACCAACTATTTTTATTTATAGTTTCATTGGTGGCAAATACCTTTTCGGCATTTAGCGGTGGTGGTGCAGGTTTAATTCAGTTTCCGGTGCTTATTTTCCTCGGATTATCCTTTGGAGTCGCTTTAGCAACACATAAGGTAGCAAGTATTGCATTGGGTGTCGGCGCGACTTTTCGCTACTTATCAAACAGTAAATTAGAGCGTCAGTTTGTATTAATGATGTTGCTTTTTGGTGTGCCAGGTGTTGTATCAGGTGCTAGTGTTATTTTATTAGTACCAGACCGAATTGCTGAAGTTGCTTTGGGAATTTTAACGGCAAGTTTAGGTGTTTATTCGATATTTAAACAGTCACTTGGACAGGAATATCAGCCTTTACATCGAACTAAACTAGGCATGTTAAAAGGAGCGAGCATCCTGTTTCTATTAGGCGTGTTAAATGGTTCATTAACATCGGGAACAGGACTTTTTGTCACGATTTGGCTGGTAGTGTGGTTTGGCATGGATTACCAACGTGCAGTTTCCTATACATTGGTCATGGTCGGTTTGTTCTGGAATGCCAGTGGTGCAATTACCTTGGGTATCTTGGGCTCAATACAATGGGATTGGTTGCCTGCTTTATTATTAGGATCATTGATTGGCGGTTATACCGGCGCACATATGGCGATGAAATATGGCAATCGTTGGATTAAGCGTGCATTTGAAATTATCACACTGCTTATCTCTGTGAAGCTAATTTGGGGATAGCTTTTGGACTACCCCCAATATTCTATTTAGCGATTTTAGCCCAGACATCACGCAAGCCAACTGTCATATTAAACATTGGTTTATCTTGGGTATATTCCACGCGGTCAGCTACAAAGTAGCCTTCACGTTCAAACTGGAACCGGTCTTCAGGCTGGCAGTTGCCGAGTGAAGACTCAACTCTAGCATCTGTATATTCAACTAATGAATCAGGATTAACGCATTGTGTGAAGTCATCTTCAGCTGATGGGTTTTCAACCGTAAATAAACGGTCATAGACACGCAGAGTAGCCGCTAATGATTCACTGGCTGATACCCAGTGAATAACACCTTTAACTTTGCGATCTTCTGGGTTTTTGCCCAGTGTGTTTTCATCATAATGACAACGAAGTTCGATAATATTATCTGTATCATCTTTTATCACTTCATCACAGCGAATAACATAGGCATTTCGTAGGCGAACTTCTTTACCTAATACCAAGCGTTTGTATTTATTATTGGCTTCTTCACGGAAATCTTGCTGATCGATATAAATTTCACGAGTGAACGGAATTTTCCGAGTACCCATTGTGTCATCTTGTGGATGATTAGGTGCTTGTAATTCTTCTACTTTATTTTCAGGATAGTTGGTAATCACTATTTTTAGCGGACGAAGTACTGCCATTGCTCGAGATGACTTCTTATTTAATACTTCACGAATAGAAAACTCTAATAATGCCATATCGACTACATGATCTTTCTTAGTCACACCGGTTAGTTCAACAAAAGAACGAATTGCTTCTGCCGGATAACCGCGACGACGCATGCCTGAAATAGTTGGCATTCTTGGATCATCCCAACCTTGCACAATATTATTATCAACAAGTTCTGCCAGTTTACGTTTGCTGGTAATAGTGTAGGCAAGGTTTAAACGTGAAAACTCGATTTGTTGTGGATGTGATGCAATCGAAATATTATTGATAACCCAATCATAAAGCGGACGATGATCTTCAAATTCCAAGGTACAAAGCGAATGTGTAATGCCTTCAATTGCATCTGAAATACAGTGAGTGAAGTCATACATCGGATAGATGCACCACTCATCAGCAGTGCGGATATGATGTGAACGTTTGATGCGATATAAAACAGGATCACGCATTTTAATATTTGGTGATGCCATATCAATTTTGGCACGAAGCACCATTTTCCCATCATCAAACTCACCAGCACGCATACGGTTAAATACATCGACATTTTCTGCTACAGAGCGATCACGGTAAGGACTGTTTTTGCCTACCTCAGTTAAAGTACCGCGATACTCACGCATCTCATCGGGGTTTAGCTCATCAACGTAAGCAAGGCCTTTTTTAATTAGTTCAACAGCAAAGGTGTAAAGCTGCTCAAAGTAATCAGATGAATGATGAATTTCTTGATGCCACTTAAAACCTAACCATTCAACATCTTCAGCGATAGCTTTAGCAAATTCATTACTTTCTTTTGCTGGATTAGTATCATCAAAACGTAAATTACACACACCTTGATATTGCTGTGCGATACCAAAGTTCAAACAAATAGATTTGGCATGACCAATATGCAAATAACCATTAGGTTCAGGCGGGAAGCGAGTGACAACTTTGCCATCATTTTTACCCTGGCTAATATCATCATTGATAATATTTTGAATAAAGTTCAGGGGTTTACTATTTTCAGTATCGCTCATGTCTGGTTTCAATTTTAAATATAGAATAAAAGGATTTTACTAAGAATTAAGGATGTTTATTTAACGCCGTATTGTTGTCGATAAGCTTCTACAGCAGGCAAATATTCTGCAAACTCAGTATTATTTTGTAAGTAACTTAAAAGATCGTTTAGGCTGATGATGCTGATAACAGGAATATTATGTTCCGCTTCAACTTCTTGAATAGCCGAACGCGTATCTTGTCCGCGTTCTTGCCTATCTAGGGCTATAATAACGCCAGCGGGCATCGCATTTTCTGCTTTGATAATGGCAACTGATTCACGCACCGATGTGCCTGCAGAAATAACATCATCAATAATCAGTACCTTGCCTGTTAAATCTGCACCAACTAATTGTCCGCCTTCACCGTGATCTTTCTTTTCTTTACGGTTAAACACGTAAGGAACATCACGTTGGTGATGGTCGGCTAATGCAATAACAGTGGTTGATGCTAAAGGAATTCCTTTGTATGCAGGGCCAAATAAGACGTCATAATCAAGTTTCGACTCGGTAATAGCTTGAGCATAAAGACGTCCTAAACGTGCCAAGCTTGCACCACTATTAAATAAGCCGCTATTGAAGAAATAAGGGCTAACACGACCTGATTTTAGCGTGAATGAGCCAAAGCGAAGCACGCCTGTTTGCAATGCAAACTCAATAAATTGTTGTTGGTATTGTTTCATTATGATTGTTTTTGTATTTGATAAAGGGCGATTTCGCCAAATAAATTAGGCAGAAGTTTCGTGCCTAATGTGTTTTTGTGAGCATGATTAACAATGCTTTGATTGAGTACCTTGATATTATTATTCACACAGAGTCGTTCAAAATCTTGGGTGGTACATAAGTGAATATTGGGAGTGTTAAACCAAGCATTAGGCAGATTGCGTGAAAGCGGCATATGCCCACCAAAAGTAAGCTGCCAACGACATTGCCAATGCCCAAAATTAGGAAATGTGATGATTGCTTGTTTACCAACACGGACAATTTCTTCTAATAAAAAGTCTGGGTGATTAACTGCTTGTAATGTTTGTGACAAGATAACAAAGTCAAAACTTTGATCTGAAAATTGTGGCAAACCTTGATCAAGATCGGCTTGAATGACATTAATACCCGATGCAATACAGTCTGCAAACTTACCATTATCAATTTCAAGACCGTAGCCAGTAATACCACGTTGTTGTAGATGTTTAAGCAATGTGCCGTTGTCACAACCTAAATCGAGTACGCGTGCACCATCTGGGATCCAATCACTGATTATTTGTAAATCAACTCGAAGACTCATAGTGCTTCACCATCAGCAAGAACACGCTGCATATAGGTTTTAAATATTTCGTGGTAACGAGGAATATCCATTAAAAAGGCATCATGACCTTGGTGAGCTTTAATTTCGGCATAGGTGACATCTTTATCTGAGCTCATCAGTGCATTAACAATTTCTTGGGAACGTTCGGGAGCAAAACGCCAATCACTGGTAAATGACAACACTAAACATTTCGCGGTAATAGATGCGAATGCTTTGGATAAGTCATGATCGAACGCTTGTGCTGGATCATAATAGTCCAATGCTTTGGTCATCAAAAGATAGGTGTTGGCATCAAAGCGTTCGGCAAAGTTTTCACTTTGGTAACGTAGATAACTTTCAATTTGAAACTCAACATCATAGCCATAATTAATCGTACCATTACGCAGTTCACGACCAAATTTCTCAGCCATGGCTTCATCAGATAGATAGGTAATATGACCGAGCATACGAGCTAGGCCTAAGCCATGACGCGGGATTGTATCGTGTGCAGCATAATGACCTTCATGGAATTCAGGATCAGTTTTAATTGCTGTTCTTGCGACTTCATTGAAGGCAATATTTTGTGCTGATAATTTTGGTGCAGCAGCAATTATTAATACATGACGCAATTTGTCAGGAAATTTGATTGCCCATTGCATGGCTTGCATGCCACCTAAGCTACCGCCAATAATAGCCGACCATTGTTGAATATTAAGGTGGTTAGTGAGCAATAATTGGCTATTAATCCAATCATCAACCGTGACAATAGGAAAGTCGGGGCCGTAGGTTTTATTTGTTTCAGGATTAATACTCGTCGGGCCTGTCGAGCCTTTGCAACCACCTAGATTATTTAAGCAGACAACAAAGAAATGATTAGTATCAACGGTTTTACCAGGGCCAATGGCCGAATCCCACCACCCGGGTTTTTTATCATCCATACTATGATAACCAGCAGCATGGTGATCGCCTGATAATGCATGACAAATTAAAATTGCATTTGATGCATCCGCATTGAGTTCTCCATAGGTCTCATAGACTAGATCGTAACTGGGTAAGCTTCGACCTGATTCAAATGTAACAGGAGTGTCAATATGCAATTTTTGAGGAGTCACCAGACCGACTGAATCGGCTGGTATTGTGTCTGGCATTTTAGGGCTGTTCCTTAAATTTCAAGGTGTCATTGTACATTAATAGTGACCGGTTAATAATGGTAGTACTAACATCGATAAAACTTGCAAACCAAGTATTGCGACAAGAGGTGATAAATCTAAGCCGCCCATTGATGGTAACAACCGTTTTATTGGACGTAATATGGGGGAGTTCATTCGGCTAATAAGAGGAGTAATCGGGTTGTCGCCATTATGTGGAGCGATCCAGCTCAAAATAACTTGAATGAGAATGCTGGCTGAGAATAAGGTAATAAATAAGGAAAAAATATCGCCCAATCCCCATCGGAGTAATAGAATTAAATCTAAGGGAACTGACTGTAGCAGACTGATAAGGCCAATTTTCATTAGTGTAACGGCAATGAGTAAGACAATCGTTGCGCTATCCCATCGACCAAATGATGGAATATATTTACGTAGAAATTTAACCGGAACTTGCGTGGCACGAATAATGAGTTGCACAAGAGGATTATGATATTCCCATTGCGCCCACTGCATAATCAGTCGCAGGGCTATTATGCCTAGATAAAGTCCAAATAAAACATCAATTAGGAAAATAAGCGGGGTGCTGAAATAAGCACTAGGCATTATCTTGTCCTAATTGTTGGGCGAGTTCTCGCGAGCGTAATGCGGCAGCAATTAGTGCATTTTCAAATAAACCTCGCAGTCCTCCATCTTCTAGCTCATGCAATGCGCGCTCAGTTGTGCCTCCAGGCGAAGTCACTCGTTCACGTAATGTGGCTGCAGACTCTTCACTTTCTAGAGCCATCTTAGCTGCACCAAAAGCGGTCTGTAAGCATAATAATCGTGCAGACTCTGCTTCTAAACCCATTTCTTTCGCTGCAAACTCCATCGCCTCCATGACTAAAAAGAAATAAGCCGGACCACTTCCTGACAATGCAGTTACTGCATCCATTTTATCTTCATCAGTAACCCATAATGCCAGCCCAACAGAGCGTAATATTGACTCTGCGCGTTCATGTTGTTGTGTTGATACCGCATCATTGGCATATAAAGCACTAGCACCAGCTTGAACTAATGCTGGCGTGTTTGGCATAGCGCGAACGATCGCGGCATCTTCTAGCTCTAACCAACGTGCAATGTCATCTAAGCGGATCCCCGCGGCAATGGAGATTAACAATGTATCTGACTGCCAAGAAGGAGATAACTGCCTTACTACCGATTGTAATTGTTGTGGTTTAACTGCCAAAATAACGATTTCACTGTCTTTTACCGCTTCAACATTACTGCTGTGAGTCTGAATAGGGTATTTGTCCGTCAATGCTTGCAAGCAAAGTGGCTCAGGATCTGACACATGAATATGTTGAGGATTAAAACCATCGGCAATTAAACCACCAATAAGGCTTCGAGCCATATTGCCGCCACCAATAAATGTAATTTTACAATCTTTCATATTGATTCCATTTAAGTTGTTTCCTTAAAGTTTACTTGAGCGAGTTAGCTTCGGGTAGTTCTTTTACCAAAAAGTGCAGTGCCAATTCTGACCATTGTGCTACCTTCGGCAATCGCCGATTCCATATCATCTGACATTCCCATTGAAAGTGTATCTACGGAAGGATAAATTAATTTTAGCTGTTCAAACAGTTGATGTGATTTTTGAAAGGCAATGCGTTGCAGACCTGCATCATCTGTTTTAGATGGGAGAACCATTAGACCACGCAGCGAAAGATATTCGAGCTTGTCTATTTGTTCAGCAAAAGCCAGTACATCGATAATTGCCACGCCAGATTTGCTGTGTTCATCATCAATATTAACTTGAATACAGATGTTCAAGCTTGGTGAGTCTGAGGGGCGCTGATTAGAAAGGCGTTGCGCAATTTTAAGGCGGTCAAGACTCTGCACCCAATCAAAACTAGTTGCAATATCTTTTGTTTTATTCGATTGAATCGGACCAATAAAGTGCCATTCTAAATTGAGATCGGCAAGTTCCTCTATTTTTATAAGCGCTTCTTGAAGATAATTTTCACCGAAACAGTGTTGTCCAGCTTGCGTGGCTTCACGTAATAAGGCCGCTGGCCATGTTTTACTAACCGCTAATAGTTGCACGGATCCTGCGGGCCGGTTTGCCGATTTGGTAGAGAGTTCAATACTGTTCGTAATATCAAGATGACGTTTTTTTATAGTTAACATGTTGCAAGCCTGTGGTGAGCGCGATACTTTAATATATGATACTTCCAAAACGGAAGACAGTTATCACATAAATTATGATTTAGGGGACGTGGATGGACATTACTGAATTACTTACCTTTAGTGCAAAAAATGGTGCATCAGATTTACATATATCAGCTGGAGAGCCGCCTATGATTAGGGTGGATGGTGATATTAAAAAGATCAATTTGCCACCTATGGATCATAAAGAAGTACATGCCCTTGTGTATGACATTATGAACGATAAACAGCGCAAAGATTTTGAAGAATTTCTAGAAACAGATTTTTCATTTGAAATTCCTAACCTAGCGCGTTTCCGAGTTAATGCCTTTAATCAAAATCGGGGGGCGGGTGCTGTATTCAGAACAATCCCTTCTAAAGTGTTAACGATGGATGAATTAGGTTGTCCGGAAATATTTAGACAACTTGCAGATAATCAACGTGGAGTCGTTTTGGTCACTGGGCCAACCGGTTCTGGTAAATCAACAACATTGGCTGCGATGGTTGATTATAGAAATGAAAAAGATAATGAACATATTCTAACCATTGAAGATCCCATAGAATTTGTTCATCAAAGTAAAAAATGTCTAGTCAATCAGCGTGAAGTGCATAGAGATACATTAGGTTTTAGTGAGGCATTACGTTCTGCTTTACGACAAGATCCAGATATTATTCTTGTGGGTGAGTTACGTGATTTAGAAACGATTCGACTTGCATTAACTGCAGCAGAAACAGGGCATTTAGTCTTTGGTACTTTACATACATCTTCAGCAGCGAAAACAATTGATCGTATTATTGATGTATTCCCAGCGGCAGAAAAAGACATGGTTCGATCAATGTTATCAGAATCATTACGTGCGGTTATTTCGCAAACATTGATGAAAAAAGTAGGAGGAGGTCGTATTGCTGCACATGAAATTATGATAGCGACTCCAGCTATACGTAACTTAATTCGTGAAGCGAAAGTACCACAGATGTATTCTGCCATTCAAACGGGGGGCGCTGTCGGTATGCAAACATTAGATCAGTGTTTGCAGGATCTTGTTCGCCGTCAGCAAATTACGAAGTCAACGGCATTACCAAATGCTATTGAAAAAGCGTTATTCAGATAGGAGCGTAAAAAAAAGATGGATATCTTAACGATTTTAAAAGCAGTGGTTAAACACGATGCCTCCGATTTATTTATTACTGCAGGTCGAGCTCCAAGCCTAAAAGTAAATGGTCGCTTAGCAACGTTAACGCAAGAACCGCTTACTGATGATGAAGCACGTGATTTAGTTATTAGCACCATGACGGATGAACAGAAAAAGACATTTGAACAAGATAAAGAATGCAACTACGCTATTGCAACGCAAGGAGCTGGGCGGTTTCGTGTTAGTGCTTTATACCAGCGCGGTAAAATTGCTATGGTATTGCGGCGAATAAAAGATGAGATCCCAACGATTGATGGTTTAAATGTACCTGAAATCATAAAGGAGCTCGCAATGACGAAGCGCGGATTAGTTATGTTTGTTGGTGCAACCGGATCCGGTAAGTCAACAACGCTAGCGGCAATGATTGGACATCGGAATCAAAATAGTACCGGCCATATTTTAACCATTGAAGATCCGATTGAGTTTGACCATAATCATGGTGGTTGCGTGGTAACACAGCGTGAAGTCGGTATCGATACTGAGTCCTATGAAATTGCATTAAAGAACTCGCTACGACAAGCCCCCGATGTCATTATGATTGGTGAAATTCGTGATCGTCAAACAATGGATTACGGTATCGCTTTTGCTGAAACAGGACATTTATGTTTATCAACATTGCATGCGAATAATGCCAACCAAGCAATGGATAGGGTAATTAACTTCTTTCCTGAAGCGCGGCATAAACAGTTGTTTTTAGACTTGTCTTTAAACCTAAAAGCAGTTGTTGCTCAACGCTTGATTCCTAAAAAAGATGGTACTGGTCGCTGTGTGGCTATTGAAATTTTACTAAATACCCCACTTATTGCTGATTTGATTGAAAAAGGAAAAGTCTCAGAAATTAAAGAAGTCATGAAGCGTTCACGTGAATTAGGAATGCAGACGTTTGATCAGTCTGTTTATGACTTATATAGAGCGGGTGAAATTACCTATGAAGAGTGTTTGAAAAACTCTGATTCCGCGAATGAAGTGCGTCTAATGATTAAATTGGGCGCGGAGTCAGGAGAGCTGTCTGATAATGCGAGTCTTGAAGGATTATCTATTCAAGAAGATGAGTCTGATGTTATTGGGCATATGTAAATGACATAAATTATTTCTGGGAAATTAAGGTTAAAGGAATATGAATAGTCTATTTATATTAATATGTTAGACATAAACAGTAAATAGTATTACCATTCGATGGTTAATGCCTTTCTATTAGGTTAGATCGAGTGTGATTGTTTGGATTTTGAGCTGATTTTAGTCAGCATAATTAAAAGGGAAAGTAATGAAAATATCAACTAAATTAACAGCGGCTGTATTGGCTGTAGGCTTATTGGCAGGTTGTGCAGAGCCCACTAAGCAAGTGCAACAAGACAATCTGTTTTGTGCAATAGCAGGTGGTTTAGCCGCTGGTGTTGTTACCGGAATCGCTGTTGACGGTGGTCAAGCTACTGTACCTGCGGCATTAGTTGGTGCTGGTTTAGCATTATTACTTTGCCAAGATGATAATGCCGTTGCTGTAGAGCCTGTAGCAGCCGTTTGCACTGAAACACCGCCTGCAGGTGCTTTATTAGATGCGC
>DAOUSV010000127.1 GCA_030627065.1 Piscirickettsiaceae bacterium
ATGAGTAAAACCATTCTTAGTTTGGATTGAAATCGCACCACCCAATGTATTCAAACCAAATACAGGGTTAGAACCGGGCATTAAGTTCATGCTAGCAATAGCTGATTGAGGAATTAACTCAAAGTTAACAGCATCACCAAATGGTTCGTTAATACGTACACCATCTTGATAAACAGATAAACCCTGAGCAACACCCACTAGCGGTGACGCAGTAAAGCCACGAAACTGTAGATCAGGTTGGAAAGGATTATTTTGTGCTGAGTTAATACTCACGCTTCCCAATGTCTTATTCATAAAGTCAGTGACATCAAGACTTTGGCTATTGGCAATATCTTCTGCAGTTGCTGTTTGCACATTGCTGGCAATTTGATCAGCGGGTAACCCAACACCATGTAACGGTGTTGTGCCAATAACTTCAATATCACTTAATTCAATATTACTGTCATCTGCAATCGCGGCAGATGAAATCATGGCGGTTATCAGCATCAAATATAATGCTTTTCGTGGGTGATGGTTTTGCATCTCTATTCCTCTAAAATCATCAAAATAATTGCTAGATTATCCAGTTATTTTAAGAAAAAACATATAGGAAAAACTCCTATTACTTAAGTTAAATCTTAATTTAGAGTGCATAATGTATTAATTATGCACCAACGATGATGTTTACGATTAGAGACAAAATATATGAATTTAAAATTACGCTTAAACCTTATAATCACTATTTTATTGCTACTTATTATGCTTATTGGTGGTAGTTTCACCATTAAAAATGCACGCACCAATATTCAAGCTGAAATAGCATCAACCGCTATACTTGCTGTACATATGTTAAATGCTGAAATAGCAAACCTCAAAACATCTGATCAACCGATGATTAAGTCTGGAGCTATCTTTAAGCTAAAAACACTTAATAATATTCGCCATCTTAAAATAGACTTTTTTGATGTATCTGGAAATTTACTTGATAGTAACCGCGCTCATTCTAATCAAGATAAGACACCCCCGCCCGACTGGTTTATTCATTCAATGGATACCGTTACCGATGAATTACCCGTTAATAGACAGCCAGTATATGTAGCAAGTCAATACCTCGGTGAACTAGTTATTACACCTGATATTTCTTATGAAATAATCGAAGAATGGGAAGATACTAAAGGCATATTAATCTTGTTGGGTATCTTCTTTTTGGTGGTTAATCTTCTTGTCTATTTTTCGGTCAGTATGGCTTTGCGGCCTATCAATAATATTCTTGTGGCATTGACAGATTTAGAAGCCGGTAACTTAGCTGCTCGATTACCAAAATTCACCCTGCCTGAACTCTCAAAAATCAGTGATAAATTCAATGTAATGGCTAACACCCTGCAATCAAGCATCGAAAGTAACCATAGCCTAACTCAACAGCTCATTCGCTTGCAGGAAGATGAACGTAAAAACCTCGCGCAAGAACTGCATGATGAAATTGGGCAACATCTCACCGCTATTCATTTAGATGCATCCGCTATAAAATCGGCTAAAAATATTGCTTCAGCACAAGAAAGTGCCAATGCTATTGAGCAGGTTGTTAGACGAATGATGGAAATCGTTCACACTATGTTACAGCGACTTCGCCCTAACGGTCTTGATGAGCTTGGGTTGGATAGTGCATTAGGAGAGCTGACATCAACATGGCTTGAGCGCCAACCACAGATAAAGCTCGATTTGCATATTTCAGGCGACTTTCTCAATATTGATGAAGCCATCTTGATTTCCGTCTATCGTCTAGTGCAAGAATGTTTAACTAATATTGCACGTTATGCTAATGCTAAACAGCTTACCATCTCCGTTATCAAAGAAAATAATATTATTACCATGTCTATTCATGATGATGGTATTGGCTTTGATACCACCATCAAACCAAAAGGTTTCGGTTTAGCCGGTATGAAAGAACGTGTTGAAGGCTTAGCTGGACGTTTTGAATTGCAAACCGCGATCAATGAGGGTGTTACCATCACAATTGAATTACCCTGCACTAAGAAAGGATAATAATGAACACTACAATTTCCGTCATGTTAACCGACGACCATGAAGTAGTTCGCTCAGGTTTACGTCGCTTATTAGAACAGCACGAGACTATTACTGTTGTTGCTGAAGCAGAAAGTGGCGAACAAGCTTATCAACAGTTTGGCGACTATCTTCCTGATGTATTAGTGATGGATATTTCCATGCCTGGCATGGGAGGTTTAGAAGCATTACGGCGTATTAAACTACGTTATCATGATGCCAAAATAATTATTTTCTCCATGCATGAAAACACCACGTTTGCCGTTCAAGCCTTAACGGCCGGCGCTATGGGTTATGTTGCTAAATCCGGTGATGCGCAAGACTTAGTGCAAGCAGTGATAAGTGTATCCCAAGGCACAAACTATTTAAGTCCATCTATCGCTGAAAAAGTAACACTGGAAACATTAAACGATGATAATCCAGTTGATAAACTCACTGCTCGGGAGTTTGAAATATTTAGATTACTCGCCGAAGGAAAAATCGTTGACGATATTTCTTCACTATTAAATATTAGCTATAAAACCGTGGCTAACTACCAAACTATTCTAAAACAGAAACTAGGCATTAATAGCCCAGTTGATTTAGTTCGACTTGCTATTAAATATGAGGTTATTGATAGTTAAAACCAGCTCAACGAATCCTGTAGTTTCACAA
Source organism: Piscirickettsiaceae bacterium (assembly GCA_030627065.1). Lineage (GTDB taxonomy): Bacteria > Pseudomonadota > Gammaproteobacteria > Nitrosococcales > Methylophagaceae. The sequence continues at coordinate 2,695 of DAOUSV010000127.1, forward strand.
CATTGCCAATAATAACTAGAGTCGGTGCTTGTACTTGCTCTCGCTCAACTAAATCAGCAAGATCATTAATCGTACTCACCCACACCTTTTGATGTTCTGTTGTACCTTGTTGGATTAATGCTGCAGGCATATCTGCCGCCATTCCATGTTGTTGTAGCTGTTGGCTCAATACCGCCAATCCTGCCAAGCCCATATATATAACTACCGTTTGATTTGGCTGCACTAACGCCTGCCAATTTAAATCCAATTGTCCTTCTTTTAACTGCCCTGTAACAAAGGTACAGCTTTGTGAATAATCACGATGAGTCAAGGGGATACCGGCATAACTGGCACAGCCTGATGCGGCGGTAATGCCTGGCACAACTTGAAATGGAATATTTTCAGCGGCTAAGGTAGCAATCTCTTCACCACCACGGCCAAAAATAAATGGATCACCGCCTTTTAAACGTAATACCCGTTTTCCTTGTTGAGCATGACTTAATAAAAGCTGATTGATCTCTTCCTGTCGCACACTATGCCACGCACGTTGTTTACCGACATAGACATGTTCTGCTTCTTTACGGACTAAGGCTAATACTTGCTCACTGACCAACCGATCGTAAAAAACAATATCGGCTTGCTGCATTAATCTTAGAGCTTTGAATGTTAACAATTCAGGATCACCCGGCCCTGCTCCCACCAAATAAACTTCACCTTGTTCTAGCTGTTTCGTATTGGTTTGTTCTAACAATGATTCTAGAAGTTGCTCTCCCTGCTCATCTCGACCTGCTAATACATGATCGGCAACTTTACCCTGTAAAACAGATTCCCAAAAGCGACGACGTAAGCCTATTGTTGATAGTTTATCTTTAACAGCATCACGATAACGCCCAACTAAGTTAGCTAAATTACCATAAGTAGGCGGAATTAATGTCTCTAGTCGTGCACGTAATTGTCGAGCCAAAATAGGAGACTTGCCACCGCTTGATACCGCAACAACAATGGGGGAGCGATCAAGAATAGACGGTAATATAAAATCACACAGTTCAGGGCAGTCTGCCACATTGACCAAAATATTTAAGGCATTGGCCTCCTTATAAACATCCTTATTGACCTGTTCATCATCTGTGGCTGCAATTACTAATCGAATATTACTTAAATGCTCTGGAGAAAAAGAGCTTTTAAGCCACTTGATTTCACCTTTATCGATAAGTGCTTGTGTCGTTGATGAAACTTTAGGAGCAACGAGTATTACTGTTGCATGCGCTTTTAATAATAAGCCTGCTTTGCGAGCAGCAATATCACCTCCACCGACAACAAGACAGCTTCGATTTTTAAGTTCTACAAAGAGTGGTAAATAGTCCATCGATAATAACAACTAATAGTTCTAAAATTAAATCCATTTTACCCTGTCGCGGGAATTGCCCCTAGTGTTAATGATCTAAATGTTCAGATAATGGTAACTTCAAGCCTTGCAGGACAAAGCCATCATCTAAGTTTTGTACAATCGCAATAATACTCAATTTATTCATATCCCACTCATTATTCAATATAATAGATGTTGAAATATCTGTTTCGCCACTACTATTTAATGTAAATGGGCCCAGCCATTGTCTAACTAAGTTTTGATGATTAAACGTGACACCCGTATTATCACCGCCACGTACTTTACTGACTAAATCATTCTCTGTTACAGCTAAATAAAGTGTCGCATATTGACGGTTTTCTTTACCTTCAACCTGGATATGACTATCCACTATTAATTCATTACCATTATCCGACACGATTAAATTAACCGTTACTTCGGGTGAAAATCCATTAACGGCGTGAATAACGTCTTTTACGTGTTTCTTCCAGTTATGGATAACTTCACCACTAACCACAAACTCAGGTGTATACACTGTTTGATATAAATTTAAGTGAGCTTGCTGGCGTTGACGCTTTGTAAATACTGGACTAGCAAAGCGATCTACCCAGCCTTTTATATCATTCAGATAATCAATATGGAAACCAAGAACAATCACATTTTCATCGGTAATGCCTTGCTTTGGTAAATCATGAACCCAACGATCAGCTGCCGGACACAGACCGCAACCTTCTGATGTAAATAATTCTAGAACAGCTACTTGTGTATCACCACTTTTCGCTTGCCATGTTTGAGAATTTGCCACCAAAGGCAATAATAAAATAATAAGTATACTGATGATTTTTTTCATATTATTACTCTTAGGTTTAATGGTTTAATGAAAAAGTGTAGAACCAATGTAACAAGCACGTATTTCCGGCAACAGATGTGTCAGGAAGATATTTTAAATGCTATTGGCATGCGTTGCATTCAATATCTATTTTCACTTCCCACTGGCTCCCCGCATACGCGAGGATG
>DAOUSV010000142.1 GCA_030627065.1 Piscirickettsiaceae bacterium
AAACAAGCTGAACAAGAAATTGAAGATTTGGCTTACTTCGATCCGCTGACCCATTTACCTAATCGTCGATTAATGATAGACCGCATTAAACATGCGATGGCGGCAAATACTCGAAGTGGTAAAGGAGGGGGATTACTCTTTCTCGATCTTGATCACTTTAAAGATATTAATGATACTTTAGGTCATGATATGGGTGATCTGTTATTACAGCAGGTCGCTGAGCGCCTGACGAGCTGTCTACGTGAAGGTGACACTGTATCTCGCTTTGGTGGTGATGAGTTTGTTGTCTTGTTAGAAGGCTTGAGTTCCCACTCCATTGACTCTGCAACACAGGCAGAAGATATTGCTAATAAGATTTTATCTTCCATCAACTTGCCTTACCAGCTTATTAGTCATCACTACACCAGTAGTGCCAGCATTGGTATTTCATTGTTTGATGATCATAAATATGACGTAGATGAAGTATTAAAGCAAGCTGACATAGCTATGTACCAAGCGAAAAATGACGGTCGTAATGCACTTCGCTTCTTTGATCCACAGATGCAAGCAAATATCAGCGCACGAGTAGAGATTGAAAAGGATCTATACCAAGCAATTGTTGAACAACAGTTCCAACTGTATTATCAAATTCAACTGGATGATTCATTACACCCCCTAGGCGCTGAAGCCTTGATCCGTTGGAATCACCCTGACCGTGGCTTAGTTTCACCAATAGATTTTATTCCTGTTGCTGAACAAAATGGGGCTATTTTGGCGATAGGTCAATGGGTACTTGATACCGCTTGTGCTCAACTGAAGGTTTGGCAACACAATGATGCTACGCGTGATTTAACATTATCTGTGAACGTCAGTGCTAAGCAATTCCGTCAGGCAGGGTTTACCTCGCAAATAATAATGGCAGTTCAACAATATGCTATCAATCCAGCACGCCTTAAATTAGAGCTGACTGAAAGCCTCTTGCTAGATAATATTGAAGAAACAATTACCAAAATGAATACATTGGCAGATATAGGTATTCAATTCTCATTGGATGACTTTGGTACAGGCTACTCATCATTGCAATATCTTAAACGATTGCCGCTTTATCAACTTAAGATCGATAAATCTTTCGTGGATGATATTGTAAGCGGTAGCAATGACCAAGCAATTGTTCGTACCATTATTGCAATGGCACATAGTTTAGGATTAAACGTTATTGCTGAAGGTGTTGAGACAAAAGAACAACAGCACTGTTTATTGACTGAAGGTTGCACACACTATCAAGGTTATTTATTTAGCAAGCCAGTGCCGATTGATGGGTTTGAGGCTTTGCTGGAACAAAGCTGAAAACGTCTGCTTTGGGTCGAAAGCTGCCTTTTTACATGTAACTCAGATATCAAGAAACGTCGCCCATAAAAAATCAGCAGAATAAACTGCTGAGGTCTCGTATTTTATTGGTACCTAGGGCCGGAATCGAACCGGCACGCCCGTGAAGGCGAGGGACTTCGTATTAAAAACAGTCAATCATGCTTAGATTATAATCATTACCAACACCATTTCAGTATACGCCCCCCCAATATCCTTTGTCATGAACTTATAATAAAACTATCATAAATCTGTAACCAACTTCTAGTAGTGTGGAAAAATACTACTAATGGGATAAAAATAATGGAAACGCAGTTTAGTCCTAAACGAGTTGTACAGGCTCGAAGTGTATGGATATCTGATATTCACCTCGGTTTTCGCGGATGTAATGCTGATTTATTGTTGGATTTTTTACATCATGTGGAGTGTGATTATCTCTACTTAGTCGGTGACATTATCGATGTGTGGGAGATGAAAAAACGCATGTTCTGGCCCCAAGAACATAACAATGTCGTTCGAACACTTCTTGGTAAAGCCAAGCATGACACCAAGGTTATCTATGTACCCGGTAATCATGATGAAATGCTCCGTGATTTTGATGGTGCCATTTTGGGTAATGTTGAAATTCGTAATGAAACAATACATACCACAGCAGATGGCCGTAAGTTACTTATTCTTCATGGTGATAAGTTTGATTATGTAGTTAAGCATTCTCCGTTTATTGCCAAAATTGGTGGCCGTCTATACGACTATCTTCTCCAAGCCAATCGCTGGGTTAATATAGCTCGCCGTAAATTAGGTTTTTCGTACTGGTCACTAGCAGCCTTCCTGAAGCATAAAGTAAAAAATGCTGTTCAATTCATTAGTGACTTTGAAGAAGCAGTTGCACGCGAGGCAGCAAGACAAGGCGTAGAAGGTGTTGTTTGTGGGCATATTCATCGTGCAGAAATCAGCAAAATTAATGATGTGGATTACTACAATTGTGGTGACTGGGTAGAAAGCTGTACTGCTTTGGTAGAACACCCTGATGGCACCATGGAAATAATCAAATGGGCTGATTTAGTCAACCAAACAATTTCTTTACCAAAGGCTGCTGCCTGAATGAAGATAGTGATTGTAACGGATGCATGGGAGCCACAAGTCAACGGTGTGGTTAGAACACTTAAACAAACCTTTAATCATCTTGTAGAGATGGGACATGATGTTTTCCTTATTAGCCCTGAAGGTCACCGAACGATTCCTTGCCCTAGTTATCCATCCATTCCTTTGGCTTTATTTCCAGCTAAAAAGGTTTCTGCTGATTTAAAACTAATGGATGCTGACGCAATTCATATTGCGACTGAAGGACCGATAGGATCGGCTGCAAGACGCTGGTGTATTCGTAATGAAGTTGCTTTTACGACCTCTTACCACACTCAGTTCCCAGAATACCTTCGGTTACGTCTTCCAATTCCAATAAAGCTTACTTATTGGTGGTTAAAAAAGTTTCATCGTCGAGCAGAAAAAACTTTAGTCCCTACAGAGTCTATGCGAAAGCGGCTTATTGATCGTGGCTTTAATAATGTGCATGTTTGGGGAAGAGGTGTCGATACTTCAATCTTTAAACCAGACAATCCACAGCAACTTGATTTGCCGAGGCCTATTTTGCTCAATATGGGGCGCGTAGCAGTAGAGAAAAATATTGAAGTCTTTTTACAACAAGATATTGCAGGAAGTAAGGTTATTGTTGGTGATGGTCCTGATTTAGAGATGCTAAAAAAACGCTATCCTGATGTCCTGTTTACAGGAGCAAAATTTGGTGACGAGTTGGCATCTTGGGTTGCCGCGGCTGACGTGTTTGTTTTTCCGAGCAAAACCGATACGTTTGGCTTGGTATTGCTTGAAGCCATGGCGTGTGGTGTTCCAGTTGCAGCCTATCCGGTTACCGGCCCCAATGATGTTGTGACGGATGGTGTTACCGGTATTTTAAATGACAATTTAGGTGAAGCTGTTCGTAAAGCACTTTTACTTAATCCTCAAGATTGCATTGATTACGCAATAAAAAATAGCTGGCAGGCTTGTTCAGAAGTATTCGCTGGCTATATGTATGACAATTCTCTATCAAAATCACGTGATGATACTCAGGCAATCACTACACAGTTTGACCCGTCATGAAAGTTGCCATTGCAGGAACTGGATATGTCGGTCTATCAAATGCCATTCTGCTCGCACAACATAATGAAGTAGTTGCATTAGATGTGGTGCAAGAAAAAGTCGTCATGATCAATAATAGGCAATCTCCGATTGCAGACAAGGAAATAGAGTGTTTTTTAAGTAACAAGACATTAAACCTAAAAGCAACGACGGACAAAAAAGAAGCCTATTTGGGAGCGGGCTATGTGGTGATAGCAACACCTACTGATTACGATCCAGAAACAAATTACTTTAATACAAGCTCAGTTGAAGCTGTTATACAAGATGTTCTGACCATTAATTCCGATGCTGTCATTGTTATCAAATCAACAGTCCCCGTTGGCTACACAAAGAACTAGGTAGTGAGAAAATTATTTTTTCTCCTAAATTTTTACGTGAAGGCAATGCCTTATACGACAACCTATATCCTTCACGAATTATTATCGGTTCCAATTCCAAACGTGCAAAACAATTTGCAAATATGATGCTTCGCGGTGCCGTTAAAGACGATATTGATGTCCTCTTCATGGCATCTACAGAAGCGGAAGCAGTCAAGTTGTTTTCTAATACTTATCTGGCGATGCGAGTGGCTTATTTCAATGAGCTAGACAGCTATGCTGAAGTTCATGGGCTAAACACTGCACACATTATCGAGGGTGTATGTTTAGATCCTCGAATTGGCAATTATTACAATAATCCTTCATTTGGGTATGGTGGTTATTGTCTGCCAAAAGATACCAAACAGTTGCTTGCCAACTATCAAGATGTACCAAACTGTTTGATTCGAGCTATTGTTGAGGCCAATGATACTCGGAAGGATCATATTGCTGAATCGATTATGAAATTAAAGCCTAAAGTTGTAGGCATTTATAGATTGATCATGAAAAGTGGCTCAGATAATTTTCGCGCCTCGTCTATACAAGGAATAATGAAACGTATCAAAGCTCGGGGAATTAAAGTCATCGTTTATGAGCCGGTGATTA
>DAOUSV010000054.1 GCA_030627065.1 Piscirickettsiaceae bacterium
TAATGCACGTTATTGCTGCTAAAGCAGTGGCATTTAAAGAAGCAATGTTGCCAGAGTTTAAGACCTATCAACAACAAGTAGTTAAAAATGCCCGTGTAATGGCAGATATTTTTATGGCGCGTGGTTATGATGTGGTTTCTAAAGGAACTGATGATCACTTGTTCCTAGTTAGCTTTATTGAAGCTGGATTAACAGGTAAAGAAGTGGATGCTTGGTTAGGTGAGTCAAATATCACTATCAACAAAAACTCAGTGCCTAATGATCCGCAATCACCGTTTGTAACATCGGGTATTCGTGTTGGTACACCTGCAATAACAACTCGTGGCTTTAAAGAGAAAGAAAGCAAAGACTTAGCAACATGGATGTGCGACATTATTGATAGCCGTGGTGATGCGAAAGTGATGGCAGATGTTAAAGCGAAAGCATTAGCTGTTTGTCAGAACCTTCCTGTGTATTCATAAAACGAGCTGACGATGCGTTGTCCATTTTGTGGTGCTGCTGATTCAAAGGTGATTGATTCTCGCCTTTCTACCGAAGGTGATTCAATTCGCCGTCGTCGTAGCTGTGTCGAATGTAATGAACGCTTTACTACTTATGAAACGGCTGAACTCACCTTGCCGAGATTGATCAAAAGTGATCAATCTCGCGCTGTTTTTTCAGAAGATAAATTACGAGCAGGTTTCTTAAAAGCGCTAGAAAAACGCCCAGTAAGTATTGATGCAGTTGATGCCGCCGTAAAAGGTATTGTTCGACAATTGATTGCAACAGGCGAACGTGAAGTTGAAAGTCGTTTAGTTGGTGAATGGGTGATGGATGCCTTGCGAGAGCTAGATAAAGTGGCTTATGTACGTTTTGCATCGGTATATCGTAGCTTTCAAGATATCAGCGAGTTTCGTGAAGAAATTGAACGCATGGAAAATCAATCTGACCAACAAGAGTCATCATAAGGTCGATTGATGTCATTCGCTGAACAAACAATGGCGCGTGCTTTACAATTGGCTGAGCGCGGCCTGTATACAACGGCCCCTAATCCACGTGTTGGCTGTGTGATTGTTAAAGATGGCAATATCATCGGTGAAGGCTGGCATCAGCGAGCGGGTAACGCTCATGCCGAAGTTCATGCTCTTCAAGCAGCAGGTGATAAGGCTCAGGGGGCTGATTGTTATGTCACACTCGAACCTTGTAGTCATACCGGTCGAACATCTCCTTGTGCTGATGCCTTAATTAAAGCCGGTGTGAAACGTGTTTATATCGCTATGCAAGATCCTAATCCATTAGTTTCCGGACAAGGTATTGCCAAGTTAGAACAAGCAGGCATTGAGGTTGAAGTAGGGATTCTAGAACAACAAGCCTATGACTTGAACAAAGGGTTTTGCCAGAGAATGCGAACGGGTAGACCTTATATCACCAGCAAAATTGCGATGAGTGTCGATGGGCGTACAGCAATGGCATCGGGTGAAAGTCAGTGGATAACCGGTGATGCGGCACGACAAGATGTACAAAGACTACGGGCGAGAAGTTCAGCTATTTTAACCGGAATTGGTACTGTTTTAGCCGATGATCCGGCTTTAACTGTGCGACCTGAAGGTGATTGGTATCCCGCAGGACAGGCAGTAAGACAAGCACTAAGAGTGGTGGTGGATAGCCAGTTACAAATATCAAAAAAAGCTAAAATATTAGCCGATAATAACCCTGTGTTAGTCGTCACGTCTACTGACAATAGCTTAGGCGAATTAGCTGAAACAATTACGATAGCGGGCGATGGTGGGCATGTTAATTTGCCAGCACTGATGGTTGAATTAGCAAAACGTGGCATTAACGAAGTGATGGTTGAAGCTGGCTCCGTATTGAATGGTGCATTATTGCAAGCAGGTTTGATCGATGAACTTGTTATATATATGGCACCAAAATTAATGGGTGATGGAGCAAAAGGCTTGTTTCATCTACCTGAGTTAAACACCATGGCACAAAATATTGATTTAAAAATTACTGATATACGTGCTGTCGGTAGGGATTGGCGAATTAGTGCTGTTCCAGAATATTGTGAGGAAATTTAGACTATGTTTACTGGCATTATTGCTGCTATTGGCAAGATTGAAAGCATTCAAGCACAAGGTGGTGATTTACGCCTTCACGTTAATACTCAAGACTTAGATTTAAGTGATGTTAAATTGGGTGATAGCGTGGCGATTAATGGTGTTTGTCTTACCGTTGTCGAACAAAAGCAGGCTGTATTAGGCTTTGATGTGTCGCGAGAAAGCTTAGACCGCACGAGCTTAGGTGCATTAGTACGTGGCTCAGAGATTAATCTTGAAAAAGCATTAGCCGTAGGCGACCGTCTAGGTGGACACTTTGTCAGTGGTCATGTTGATGGCTTAGGCGCAGTAATCTCGATGCAAGAATCTGCACGCTCAGTACAGTTTCGCTTTGAAGTACCTGCAGGGCTTGAACGTTATATTGCTGAAAAAGGGTCAATTTGTATTGATGGCACGAGTCTTACTGTTAACAATGTGGCTGAGAATCAAAACCGTCATTCCCGCGCAGACGGGAATCTAGTCAATTGGTTTGAGGTTAATATTATTCCTCACACTATGCAGGAAACAATCATGAGTCATTATCGTCAAGGCACTAAGGTGAACCTTGAAGTCGATTTAATTGCTCGCTATTTAGAACGCTTACTACCTAATCAACCATCAGGTATTAGCCGAGAAACATTGCTACAAAATGGATTCATAAAATAATGAAATTAAACAGTACTGCTGAAATAATTGACGATCTTAAACAAGGCAAAATCGTTATTATCATGGATGATGAAGATCGTGAAAACGAAGGTGATCTTGTGATGGCGGCAGAATGCGTCACCGCAGAAGCTATCAACTTTATGGCACGTTTTGGACGAGGTTTAATTTGTTTAACCTTGACCGAACAACGCTGTAAACAACTACGTCTACCTTTGATGGTGATAGATAATCAAGCAGCATATTCAACTAATTTCACCGTATCTATCGAAGCGGCAGAAGGTGTAACAACTGGTATTTCAGCCGCTGATCGTGCCGTAACAATTTTGGCGGCAGTAAACCCTGATGCTAAAGCTGAAGATGTGGTTCAACCAGGGCATATTTTCCCTGTTAAAGCACAATTAGGCGGCGTATTAACTCGAGCAGGGCATACCGAAGCAGGTTGTGATTTAGCACAGTTGGCAGGAAAAGATCCTTCCTCTGTTATTGTAGAAATTCTTAATGAAGATGGCACTATGGCGCGCCGTCCGGATTTAGAAAAGTTTGCTGAAACACATCAATTAAAAATTGGCACAATTGCTGATTTAATTAGCTATCGTCTTGAAAATGAAATGACGGTACAGCGTCTATCGCAATGTAAGATGCCGACAGAATACGGTGATTTCCAGCTTTATAGTTTTCAAGACACCGTCAATGGTCAAGTGCATTTAGCCATGGTTGTGGGTGACATTGATAGCGATGAAGAAACCTTGGTTCGAGTTCATATGGCGGATCCTTTGGGCGATTTATTAGGGGCGACACGCGAGCCAACACAATGGCCACTGAATAAAGTGATGACGCAAATCCAACAAGCGGGAAAAGGTATCTTAGTTGTATTACGTCAACCAGAACAGAATAAGAACTTAGCTGAAAAAATTGAGCGTTATCAACAACAAGACAGCGGTGATACAGCCTCTACAGCAAAGTCAGGCTGGGATCTAAGAACATTTGGTGTCGGCGCTCAAATTCTAGCAGATTTAGGGGTAAAAAAGATGAGAGTGACGGGCACGCCAACAAAATTAACGGGCTTGTCAGGCTTTGGTCTTGAGCTTGTTGGCTATGCTGAAGGCTAATAAAATTGAACAATAAACATATTGTCATTATTGCTGGTGAAGCATCGGGTGATGCCCATGCAGGTCGAATGATTGCTGAATTAAAACAGCTAGACCCAACAATTCGAGTCAGAGGTATTGGTGGAGATAATATGCGTGCTGCTGGTGCAGAGATTGATGTTGATTTCTCTGAATTAGCTGTAATGGGCTTGATTGAAGTATTAAAACGTTACCGCCAAATTAAAAAGATATTTAATGAAATGGTTGCTAGACTTAAATCTGATCCCCCCGATTTATTAGTGCTAGTCGATTATCCTGGATTTAACTTAAAGCTAGCGAAACAAGCTAAAAAACTAGGTATTCCAGTACTTTATTATATCAGCCCGAAAGTGTGGGCCTGGCGAGCAGGGCGAGTCAAAAAAATTAAACAAGTCGTTGATAAAATGGCAGTGCTATTTCCATTTGAAGTACCTATTTATGAGCAAGCGGGCGTAGCGGTAAACTGTGTTGGTCATCCCTTAGTTGATGCAGTAAAAAGAACACTAAGCCTTGAACAAGCCAAAATACAATTTGAACTAGACCCTGAGCGTCGTGTGATTGGCTTATTTCCCGGTAGCCGTCGTAGTGAGGTTGAAACCTTACTGCCTATTATGATTAAAGCTGCAGAACAGCTTAGCCAGCAGCATACGAAACTTGAGTTTGTTATGCCCTTGGCACAGGGCTTAGATAAGACAATTGTTGAACCATTATTAACTCAGTCTAACGTGCCAGTTAAACTTATATCGGGTGATTTTTATCAACTGACCTCGGCTTGTGACGCCATTATTGCCGCATCAGGCACTGTCACATTAGAAATTGCCTTATTAGCCGTGCCACACTTTATTACTTATCGTGTTGCACCAGTCTCATATAGCATTCTAAGTCGGTTTATTCTGATCCCCTATGTCGGTCTATGTAATATCGTCACTGGCAAAGTATTAATCAAAGAACTACTGCAAGATGACGTAACGGCAGAACGGTTAGCTAAAGAAATAGCAGCACTACTGAATGACCCAAAGAGCAAAGAAAAAGCCGAAACAATTCGCCAACAAGTTTTGAGTGCATTAGGCCCAAGTGGCGGTGCAAAAAATGCAGCACAACAAATTATTGATATGTTGTAAATGTTCCGTCATTCTCGCGAAAGCGGGAACCCATGGGTAGTAAATCGAAGGACGGAAGTTGGGTTGAAACCCAACCTACAGATTATTAATGGTTACAAAGTCCAAATTATTTTTATACGAGTTTTATAAATGACAAAACTAATTGCAGGCGTTGATGAAGTAGGGCGTGGCCCATTAGCAGGGCCAGTGGTTACTGCTGCAGTGATACTTGACCCTAACAAGCCCATTGAAGGCTTAAATGACTCAAAGAAATTAAGCGAAAAACGTCGGGAACAACTAGCGCCTATAATCAAACAAAATGCCTTAGCATGGTCATTAGGCCGAGCTGAAGTCGAAGAAATCGATCAAATAAACATCTTGCAAGCGACATTGCTTGCCATGAAACGAGCTGTTGAAGGCTTAGAAATTCAGCCAAGTCATGCTTTGGTCGATGGTAATAAAGCACCGGACTTAGCCTGTCCTGTCACAACTATTATCAAAGGTGATCAGTCTGAACCCGCCATTGCCGCCGCCTCAATTTTGGCTAAAGTAGCGAGAGATAATGAAATGGTTGAAATGGACAAAAAATACCCCGGATATGGCCTTGCCCAGCATAAAGGTTATCCCACCAAACAACACCAACAAGCCCTGCTTGATTTAGGTGTCACAGAAATACACCGTAAATCTTTTAAGCCCGTAAAGTTAGCAATGCTGTAGGTTAGGTTTTAACCCAACAGTGGACTTTTAATAAAGTCCCAAAGTTGAACTGAAGTTCAACCTACAATGTTAGCTGCGATCACAAAGAATTAACTCAATCAAATCTGCCCGAGACTGAATATCAAGCCGATTAACGATGTTTTTAACATGTTCTTTTACGGTATAAAGACTTAAATTAAGTTTATTAGCAATCGTCTGGTGCTGATTACCTGCGGCGTATAGTAAACCAACAGTTTCTTGTCTAGGAGTGAGATTAAGTGTTCTTATTCGATGAAATAATTTGAGAACAAAAGGTTCTTGCCAGCGGATATTTAAACCAATCTGATTGCCACGTTTTCCTGTCATATCTTTGATTAAAAAAGCTCTTAACTTGAACTCTCCCCAAGCATTAGTTGTGGATAATGTAGGGTTTATAGAGGTGTTATTATTTTTATCTGAGTTAAATAAATTGGCTAAGAGTTGTTTGAAGTTTTTAAAAATAAAGAGATCATTAGCGAGCTCACTCGTTGTTGCATCAAAACGAGAAGAAGATGCAAGTGATAATAATTTTTCGCCCATTGAACAGGCATGATGTAACGTTCCTGAACTGTTTACAATCAAAAGTCCTTGTTCCCAACCATCTGTTGTATACACATTTTTAGTATCAGTCTGTTGTAGGCCATAAGCAATCAATGCCGCTATGTTTTGTAATTGAGTACGTTCTTTCTCGTTAAAATCAGGACCACCTTTTTGCCTGTGAATCATTAACACGCCAAGTCTTTTTTTAGTTTCAGTATGAAAAATGGGAATGAAATAGCTATTAACATAGCCCATAGGCAATAAAATGGTTTTATAAAAGGCCTTAAGGTGCGGGTTTTTTCCGTATTGCTCAAAAGACGTTGTCGGGTGTTCTAATTCGCTAACCCAGTTTGTAGTATAAAGGTGTTTGTCAGGAGCTGTGCTTGACATTGAAGTAATGAAGTTTTTACTAACGACAGTATTATGTGTTTCATCATAAATATTGCTTAATTTCCCCTGATTATTCTGCCAGCAAAACGTATTTGATAATGAAGGGATATCATGATGCAACTCTTTTAATAAAGCGGGAATAAATATTTGACTAGGCAAGCCTAAGCGAGCTAGTTGTTCGAGTCGGTAGCAGCAGTGTATTTTAGACATGTAACTAAAATACACTAATTAGAAACTTAGTGTAGTGGTTCATTAAATACGGACACCAACCTAGGTGGTAAAATCCACCAAACAGAGGTGTTTAATGACAACGAAACGAAGAGAATTCAAATGCGAGTTAGAGGATAGTAGATTAGCTGATCAAGTGGGGATTTGTCGAGAGACAGTTAATGCCTTTGAAGCCGGGCGGGGTGGTGATGTGGAAATTCGGAAGGTGCTTAAAATAGCTGATTATTTAGGTTTTTAATTATGCTTCAAAGAAAAGTCTGCTTTTCCTACACTAGAGGAATTGAGTTATGAGCAATGAGTTCGCTGTTAAGGTTGATAAGCATGATGCGGACCGCCTATTAAAAGAAAATGGAAAGTTTGTTTTTGATTCGTTTTGGTACTGATAGTTGTGAATTGAGTAATAAAGCGGCCAAGCAGCTATATGATGAATGTGAAGCGTCATTATCTCGCGTGTTGGAAATGTTAAAAGTACGATTAAATGACGAGGTTGATGCGCAAAGCGGCAAGTGCTGGAGTATCTGGCTTTTTTGATGAGCTAGTAAATGGAAGATAGGGCGCAGATGCGCTAGTAATCCGTTTCCAACAGATGGAGGTCGAAAAATAAGCTGCAGGAATAAACATGTTACCTAATAAAGGGCTTAGCTTGTTTGCTTACTGAGTTTGATAGGCAGTTCACATATAAATGATAAGTCTTACATTTAAATATAGGTTAGAATTCCCCTTCTCCAAAGTTATATTTTTTAAGCGGTCACCATTTGTTCTGTTTTTGACGATGGTCAGTGAGGGCTTACTAGTGTAAATGGATCGACAGACTCATCAATAACAGCGAATGTTAGTGTAGAAACAACAAGGGAAGGATTGTTAATGGAATTAATTCCAGTCATTTTATCAGGAGGAGCGGGAAGTCGATTATGGCCTGTATCCCGTGAACTTCACCCAAAACCATTTATGAAAATGGAAGACGGTGAAAGCTTATTACAAAAAACATTTTCTAGGGCTAAAAAATTAGCTAATGTTGCTGAAATTTTGACGGTGACCAATCGAGACCTATATTTTAAAACAGAAGATGATTATCTATCCGTTAATACGGATAATTTAGCAACCTCTTTCATTCTCGAACCTTTTGGCCGTAATACCGCGCCTGCTATTGCTATTGCAGCACTTCAAGTGGCAAAGTCTCATGGTGATGATGCTCTTTTACTCGTACTCGCAGCTGATCATTTAATTGAAAACCAAACTGCATTTTCTAAAGCAGTTTCTACAGCAAGTCAATTAGCTGAACAAGGCTATTTGGTAACCTTTGGTATTCAACCAGAAACCCCTGAAACAGGTTTTGGCTATATTGAAGCAGGCACCAAAATTGATGCCGCTGATAACGGTCACCGTGTAAAACGTTTTGTTGAAAAACCATCCCTTGATAAAGCAAAAGAATACCTTGAGTCAGGAAACTATTTCTGGAATTCTGGTATGTTCTGCTTTAGTGCAAAAACTGTTTTAGAAGAATTTAAAAAACACTGTCCAGAAGTATTAAAAACAGCTGAAGCGTGTTTTTCCAACGCAGTATTAAAGTCGGGTGAAAATACAGAAACAATACAGCTTAGTTCAGATGCTTTTAGCACTGCCCCTGATATATCCTTCGATTATGCATTAATGGAGAAATCAGACAAGGTTGCTGTGGTTTCCTGTGATATTGGCTGGAGTGATATTGGATCATGGAGCGCGATCAGTGAATTGAAGCAAGCTGACACAAACGGTAATCGCATTGTAGGTGAAGCGATACTTCATGATGTAACAAACTGCTACATTCAAAATGAAGGACGAATGGTCGGTGCTGTAGGTGTTGAAAACTTAATTATTGTTGATACTCCCGATGCTTTATTGATAGCAGATAAAACACGTAGCCAAGATGTTAAGAAGATCGTCACCCAACTTAAAGAAAATGGCCATGACCTTCATAAAACACATTTAGAAGTGCATCGGCCATGGGGAACGTATACTGTCATTGAAGAAGGTAAGCATTATAAGATCAAGCGAATTGTTGTAAAACCTGGTGCTCGTCTATCTTTACAAACACACCATCATCGTAGTGAGCATTGGATTGTCGTTAATGGTATGGCCCAAGTAACGAACGATGGTAAAAAATTCTTATTAAATAAAAATGAATCAA
>DAOUSV010000168.1 GCA_030627065.1 Piscirickettsiaceae bacterium
AATGCACATTGGGATAATGTTGGGCGAATTGTTTAATCGCTTTCGGCAGCGCATAGCGGGCTTGGGTATGCGTTGTAGCGATAGATAATGTACCCAGTTGGTCATTTTTACTATCGGCGGCAAGCTGGCGAATATTATCCACATCGAGCAATACACGAACAGCCATTTCAACAACACTACGCCCAACCATGGTTAAGCCGGTTAGACGTTTGCCATGGCGTTCAAAGATCTTTAAACCAAGTTCATCTTCAAGTTGTTGAACTTGATTACTAACGCCGGGTTGAGAGGCGTGTAGAACATTAGCGGCGGCAGAAACACTCATGCCTTGCCGGGCTATTTCGCGAACGTATTTTAGTTGCTGCAGTTTCATATATGATTTTCTTATATCAATAGATAATAATATTCATTGCTAGAATATGAGGAAATGCTAAAATTGTCACCTTAATTAGCAAAGAAGATTGAATTAATTACGTATGGAATGGGGATTTACATTAGCTGGATTGTTTGTTGGCATCATGATCGGCATGACAGGTGTGGGCGGTGGATCGTTGATGACTCCGATTCTTATTTTCGGTTTTTCGATTCAACCTGCGATAGCGGTGGGGACTGATTTACTGTTTGCAGCCATTACAAAGTCGGGTGGAGTGTGGGCATATTGGCGACATAATGTTGTAGATTGGCTGGTGGTTCGGCGGCTAGCAACAGGCAGTATTCCGATGACATTAATCACCTTATGGGTTTTGAAATCAACAGGGATGGGTGAAGGCGCTCATGCGGATTTGATAACCTCAGCACTAGGTGTGGCGTTGATTTTGACCTCAAGTGCCTTGTTATTAAAAGGCACTATTTCCGGTATGCTACAAGCACGAGTCGGACACCCAGTGGTTAATGCTCTTTATAAATTGCGACAAGATGAACAACATAAAGCCTTAGCAACAATAGTAACCGGTGCTTTACTGGGCGTTATGGTCACTATGTCATCAGTGGGTGCGGGAGCATTAGGCGCGGTTACATTATTATTTTTATACCCAAAAATGAAAGGGGTAGAAATTGTAGCAACAGATATCGCCCATGCTGTGCCATTAACGGCGATTGCCGGCTTGGGGCACTCAACCGTCGGTACGGTTGATTGGTCTTTATTATCATTTTTGGTGATAGGCTCATTGCCGGGTATTTATATAGGTAGTCATCTAGGCGTGAAAATATCGGACAAGGTGATGCGTCCATTATTGGCCGTATTGTTATTATTGGTAGGTATAAAATGTCTACTGTAGTTGAAAATAGGGTTGATTTAACGTTATATGGTTGTCCGATGCATTATATAAAAGCGCGTGAGGCAATTCGGTCAATAGATATTGGCGAGCAGCTGTTATTTCAAGTGAATAATGGTGATGCGGTTGATGATGTATTAAAGAGTTTGCGCCACGATGGACAGCGCTGTGAGATCAGTGCTAAAGAAACTGTCAGCACAATAATTAAAGTAATAAAAATATTATGACGAATATTAATCAAGTATTAGCGGATAAAGTGGAAGCGGTAAAGCAGGTTTTAGCTGATATTGACGCTAATTATAAATCAGCTACTTTGGCATCGAGTTATGGTGCGGAAGATATGGTTTTAATGGACTTGATTGCTAAGTTTGCACCAGATATTGAGATTTTCACCCTTGATACAGGTCGCTTGCCCAAAGAAACGTATGAGATCATGCAGCAAGCGAAAGCGCATTATAAGCGCGAGGTTAGCGTTTACTTTCCTGATGCCAATGATGTGGAAACCTATGTTACACAGCAGGGGCCTAATGCATTTTATGACAGTGTTGAGCTACGAAAACAGTGTTGTGCTATTCGAAAAGTCGCTCCTTTGCAACGTGCTTTGGCCGGTAAAAAAGCATGGTTAACAGGAATGCGTCGCCAACAAGCGGTGACACGAAGTGAACTGCCTGTTTCAGAATGGGATAAGACCTTTGAATTACAAAAGTTCAGTCCATTAACTGATTGGTCGAATGGGGATGTTTGGGCATATATTAAAGCCTTCGATGTGCCGTATAATAAACTGCATGATCAAGGTGTTGTCAGCATTGGCTGTGCGCCTTGTACCCGAGCAATTACTGCCGGTGAAGATATTCGTGCGGGACGCTGGTGGTGGGAAAATCCAGAAAATAAAGAATGTGGACTTCATGTGAAAAGCTAAATCTCGTCATTCCCGTGAAAACGGGAATCTATGGGCAGTTAATATCAGCCTGATCTGGATTCCCTATACAAGCCCTCGGGAATGACGTGTTTATTTAAGCTTGAGAATGACGGTATTGAATAAAAGTATTTAATTTAGAGTAGAAAAATGACTAAAAAACTAACTCATTTACAACAGTTGGAAGCTGAAAGCATCCATATTATGCGTGAAGTAGCAGCGGAGTTTGATAATCCGGTAATGCTTTATTCGGTAGGTAAAGATTCGGCTGTAATGTTGCATTTGGCGATGAAAGCCTTTGCACCGGGCAAGCCGCCGTTTCCATTACTTCATGTTGATACTACGTGGAAGTTTAAGGAAATGATTGCCTTCCGTGATAAACATGTTAAAGACTTAGGATTAGAGTTGATTGTGCATAGTAATCAGCAAGGAATTGATGATGGCATCAACCCCTTTGACCATGCAAGATACACCGATATTATGAAAACTGATGGTCTAAAAGAAGCCTTAGACAAATATGGTTTTGATGCTGCTTTTGGTGGTGCTCGTCGTGATGAAGAAAAATCTCGAGCGAAAGAACGTGTTTATTCTTTCCGTGATAAAAATCACCGTTGGGATCCGAAGCAACAACGACCAGAGTTATGGAATATCTATAATAGTAAGGTTAATAAAGGCGAAAGTATTCGCGTATTTCCTTTATCAAACTGGACTGAACTTGATATTTGGCAATATATACACTTGGAAGGCATTCCAATCGTACCGCTCTATTAAGCTGCCGAACGTCCGGTTGTTGAACGTAATGGTCTGAAGATCATGGTCGATGATGAGCGCATGCGTTTGGAAGACGGCGAAGTGCCTAAAATGGAAAAAGTACGTTTTAGAACATTAGGCTGTTATCCATTAACCGGTGCTGTTGAATCTAATGCTGAAACATTGCCTGAAATCATCCAAGAAATGTTATTAACCACCACATCAGAACGCCAAGGTCGTGCGATTGATCATGATGAATCGGGTTCGATGGAGAAGAAAAAGCAAGAGGGGTACTTCTAATGCATACCCATCTTAATTGTCTTGTCGCCCAACTTCGGAGTTGGATGTCTTTCTCCGATTCTCATGTATTTAACATACATTGCGATTCTCGAAAACCATCCGCCTTGAATTTGGCCAATAATCCTAATCAATATAGGTATGCATAATGACCACAGAAAAAAACTATCAAACAGATAGCCTGATTGAAACAGATATTGATGCCTATTTAAAACAGCATGAAAATAAAGAAATGCTGCGTTTTCTCACCTGCGGTAATGTCGATGATGGCAAGAGTACGCTGATTGGACGCTTATTATACGATTCAAAAATGATCTATGAAGATCAACTTGCTGCTGTGCAGTCAGATAGTGTTAAATCTGGAACTACGGGTGCAGGTAAAATTGATTTAGCCCTATTAGTTGATGGCCTACAAGCTGAGCTTTCGCGAGGTCATGACTGCGCTCGCGGCCAACAACGCCAACGTTGGTGCGGGATATATCGAACGCAACGGCGAGCAATA
>DAOUSV010000140.1 GCA_030627065.1 Piscirickettsiaceae bacterium
ACCCACCAGAAAAACTAGGAGCGGTAGTTCAGTTGGTTAGAATGCTGGCCTGTCACGCCGGAGGTCGCGGGTTCGAGTCCCGTCCGCTCCGCCAAATACTAGAGAAAGGGCACATTTAATATGTGCCCTTTTTTTTGCTTAATTTTTATCGAACTATTTTCTTTGAAGGCTATTTGCTTATGTTACATTTTATTCGTGAACACGCTAAAGGTTGGATTGCATGGGTTATTGTTGGTTTAATTAGTATTCCATTTGCATTATGGGGGGTTAATTCCTATTTAACAGGGCCTGCAGATGTTCTCGTTGCTACCGTTAATGGCGAGCCTATTAAACAAGTAGAATTTCAACGTGAGTTTCAACGCTATCGTGATCGCGCTCGTGAAATGATGGGCGAAAAATTTGACCCTGCATTATTTGAAGGTGCTGAGGTTAAACGAGGTGTTTTAGAACGTTTAATTGAAGAAAAGCTATTACTCTCAGCTAGTAATACCTTAGGGCAGCGAGTCCGAGATGTTGATGTTAATTCTATCATCCAAAATACAGAAGCCTTTCAAAGTGGTGGTGAGTTTGATTCTGAACGTTACAGTATGATGCTGGCACGTATAGGCCTAACACCGCTGGCTTATGAGTCACAATTACGAATAGATTTATTAGCACAAGAATTAAATAATAATATTCAACAAACAGCATTAGTCACACCATCAGCAGTTGATACTATTTTACGATTAGAAAAGCAAACACGTGAAATTGCTTATGGCGTAGTGTCAGCAATGGAACAGCTTGAAAATGGAATCGTAACAGACGAGCAAGTACAAGCCTATTATGATACACATAAAGCGGCCTATATGGCACCTGAGCGAATTGTTGTTGATTATATAGAGTTGTCAGTCGAGCAATTGGCTAAAGCGATTAAGATAGACGAATCATCATTACAGCAGTTTTATACTGATAATGAAGACCAATTTTTGGGTCCTGAGCAACGACGTGTAAGCCATATCTTAATTGAAGGTGATGAAGTCGAAGCTCTGGAAACGTTGGTAATGATTAAACAACGTCTTGATATTGGAGATAACTTCACTGATTTGGTGGCTAAGTTTTCACAAGATGTAGGAACAATTAGTAGTGATGGTGATTTAGGTTACTTCCAACGCGGCGTGATGGATCCTGCTTTTGAAGCTGCTGCATTTTCAATGAATGATATTGGTGATGTTAGCGATGCTGTGAAAACAGAGTTTGGTTATCATTTAATAAAGTTAACTGATATTAAAGAGCCAGAAGGTCAACCATTTAGCGAAGCGCGTGATGAGATTGAAATGCTTTATCGCAATCAGGAAGCGGAAGATTTATTTTATGAGAAGGCTGAACTACTTGCTGATCTGAGTTATGAAAATCCAGATAATTTAGACGTAGCTGCGGAAGAGTTAGGATTAGAAATAAAAACATCGAAAGAGTTTTTACGTGAAGGTAATACTACCGGAATTGCTAAAGACAAGAAGATTGCACCGGTTGCTTTTAGTGAAGATATTTTGGTGAATGACTTGAATAGTGCTGTGATTGAATTAAGTAAGTCACACTTATTGGTTTTGCATAAAAATAAATATACTGCCGAGAGCCAGCTAGCCTTTGAGTCTGTTTCACCACCGATTAGGGAGCACCTTAAGTTTGAAGGTGCACGTGATAGTGCTCGTGAACAGGGTGAGGTTATTATTACTAAGCTAAAAGATGGTGAGACATTAGGGTTATTATTTGCTGATAGCTTATGGTTTGATAAGAAAACATATAATCGAGTAGATGATGATGTGAGTGCACAAGTATTACAGCATGCTTTCTCTGTTGTTAAACCGAGTGCAGAGGCTACATTTACAGGCTTTACAGCACAGAATGGTAATTATATTGTGGTGAAAGTGACTGCGGTGAATGATGGCAACCCTGCGGATGCTAGTGCAGAAGATCGTGATGGTTTGCAGTCATTTTTAGCAAGAAATAATGGTACTAGTGAACTGCAAGCATTTATTGCTAGTTTGCGAGCAGATGCAGACATTGAAATATTGGCAAAAGATCTAAAATAATTCCACTATTTTAGTTAATATTAGAAATAAAAAAGGCGCCGAAAGGCGCCTTTTTTATAAGTTGACTTAGATTATTATCCTGTAATACCAACGATATTGAAGCCGCTATCTACATAGGTGATTTCACCAGTGATACCGGATGCTAAATCTGAGCATAAAAACGCAGCAACATTACCGACTTCATCAATGGTGACATTACGACGAAGAGGAGAGGCTGCAGCACCTTGAGTTAGTTTCTTACTAAAGTCTGCAATACCTGCTGATGCCAATGTTTTAATTGGTCCGGCAGAGATAGCATTAACTCGAATACCTTCAGGGCCTAATGACAATGCCATATAACGTACGCTGGCTTCTAAGCTAGCTTTAGCGATGCCCATTACATTGTAGTTATCAATCGCACGTTCAGCGCCTAAATAACTTAATGTCAATAGTGAGCCATTGCGGCCAGCCATCATGTCTTTACCTGCTTTAGCTAGTGCGGCAAAACTATATGCACTAATATCATGTGCAATGGCAAAGCCTTCACGAGTGACGCTATCAATATAGCTACCTTCTAATTGTCCACGTGGTGCAAAAGCAACAGCATGAATGATGATGTCTAGCCCATCCCACTGTTTGCCTAATTGTTCAAAGACGTTATTGATTTGTTCATCGCTTGCAACATCACAAGGAAACAGTAATGCGGGATTTGAACCGCATTGACCGGCAATCTTTTCGACACGCGATTTTAACTTATCAGTTTGATAGGTAAATGCAATGTCAGCACCTTCGCGAGCCATAGCTAGTGCGATACCTGATGCAATTGAGCGAGGGCTAGCAACACCAACGATTAAAACACGTTTGCCTTGTAAAAATCCCATTGACTGTCTCCTAAATGAGGGAATAAAAGAGGTAAATTACCCGAATTTGTTTGTTTTCGAAAGGATTAAATGATTTTAACTGCTTATAATAAGCATCAACATTAAAATTACTAAGAGATGCTATGCGGTTTTTATCGGCTATTTTAATTTTACTATTCTTGTCAGGCTGTGACTTGTCAGCCATTAATTCTCCATATCCTGAGCAAGAAGATAATGCCTCTGTTTTACATGCCTCCTTTTCATTACGGCCAAAACACCTTGATCCTGCACGCTCATACAGCAGTAATGAAGCGACATTTACCGGGCAAATTTATGAGCCACCTTACCAGTATCATTATTTGAAAAGACCTTATACCTTGATACCTCTCACGGCAACAGCATTACCAAAGGTGAGTTATTTTAGTGCTAACAATATTCAATTAGAGGCCAATGATGCGAATATAGCCTATAGTTTGTACCAGATCACAATTAAGCCAGATATTATGTACCAACCTCACCCTTCTTTTGTCAAAGAGGCTGATGGTCAATATTCATATCATCAAATGACAGCTAAACAATTGACTTCGATTAATATCTTGTCAGATTTTGAACAGACGGGGAGTAGAGAGTTAGTTGCCACCGACTATGTTTACCAAATTAAACGTTTGGCACACCCCGAAATTCATTCTCCTATATTAGGTTTAATGAGCGAATATATTGTTGGCCTAGCCGATTATGCCAAGCAATTAAGAGAGCTTAAGAAAAATGGCAATGAACTTAACTTGCGTATATCAGAAATAGAGGGTGTTACTGTTCTTGATCGTTACCGTTACCAGATAAAAGTGGTGGGTGACTACCCACAATTGCGTTATTGGTTAGCGATGTCATTTTTTGCTCCAGTACCTTGGGAAGCTGATGCCTTTTATGCTCAAAAAGGCTTAATTGAGAAAAATATAACATTAGACTGGTTTCCGGTAGGAACTGGTCCTTATCAATTAACTGAGAATAATCCTAATCAGCGAATGGTATTAGAAAAGAACCCAAATTTCCATGCCGACTATTATCCTGAGCAAGGTGATGAGGGTGATGTTGAGCAAGGGCTACTCAAAGATCATGGTCAGAAGCTACCGTTGATAGATAAGGTTATCTTTACCTTAGAAAAAGAAAATACATCCTATTGGAATAAATTCTTACAAGGATATTATGATGTCAGTGGGATAAGTTCGGATAGTTTTGAACAGGCAATTCAGCTGGGAAGTAGTGGTGACTTTGGACTTAGTCAGTCAATGAAACAAAAAGGCATTGATTTACGCACTGCGGTAGGTACATCTAGCTATTATATTGGATTTAATATGCATGACAGTGTTGTCGGTGGATATACAGATAAAGCAAAGAAGTTACGTCAAGCACTGTCTATCGCGATTGATTATGAAGAATTTATTTCTATTTTCTTGAATGGGCGAGGTATCCCTGCTCAGGGTGCTATCCCACCAGGAATTTTTGGTTATATTGATGGGCAATACGGTATTAATACACAAGTTTATAATTGGGATAAAACAATCGGTGTACGTAAAAATATTGAAGAGGCACGTGAGTTATTAGTTCAGGCTGGTTATCCTGGTGGCAGGGATGAGCAAACAGGTGAACCCTTAAATTTATATTTTGATGTTCCTGCCAGTGGCCCTGATGCGAAAGC